>CAYRAD010000186.1:0-5708 GCA_964422135.1 uncultured Vicingus sp. | reverse complement strand
TGGCAGCATCGTTATTATGATGTTTAATGGGGTAATGGTGGGTGTTTTTCAATTTCTCTTTGTAGAAAAGGATGTGTTAGCTTCTGCCATAGAAAATCATGGCACTTTAATGGGCTTTATTCAATATTTTGTTTTAGAAGATAGCCTGTTTAGAAAGTCCTTTTTAGCAATATGGACACATGGTACACTAGAAATATCAGCTATTATTATTTCAGGAGGAGCAGGAATCACTTTAGGAAAAGGCTTATTGTTTCCTCAAACTTATTCGCGTATTCAGGCGTTTAAAATGAGTGCCCGAAAGGGTTTGAAAATAATTTTCGGCATTACACCGGTCATATTTCTGGCCGCTTTTATTGAGGGTTTTTTAACCCGGCATACAGATATACCAGATATTATTCGTTTTTCTTTTATTCTGCTATCGCTAGCTTTTATCATCATCTATTTTGTGTGGTATCCCAGAAATGTTGCTAAAAAAACTCCCCATATCGAAACCATTGTTGATGCTCCTCCTGCTTACAATTATAGCCGACCTTTTAACCCTAACGAAATACTTTCATCAGCTCACCTTTTTTCTGAAACGCTTCGTTTATTTTTTAAAAACTTTCTTGCTTATTTTCTACTTATCTTTTGTTGCAGCATTTTCTTTGTTGTAACTGTTCTAACAGACCAACTTGAATTGTTTTATATTCAAGATTATTACAGCAATTACGCTTTAGCCGATTATTTTAATTTTTCAGAATTCCCTCTAAATGGTGTTTTAGTTGGTATAACTTTAGTTGTTGTTCTGGTGTTTTCTATTCTATTTACGCAACAAAAACTGAATAATAGTGGCAAAGTAAGATTTAGCTTTAAAGGCACTCCACTCGTAAGAACTTTAATTGCGTGTCTCTTAAGCATTCCCTTGTTTGTTGGATTAATTGCTATTGGTAATGGTTGGTTTACTTTTTTGGCATTTCTAATCTTACCTGTTTTATTGCTCATGTGCAGCATCAGTGCCAACGAAAGTATTAGTTTTTTTAGTGCCGTAAGCAGAACCGGCAGGCTGCTTAATGGTAGTTGGTCAAAATTTATAGGTTTATCTTTAGTTTTCTTTTTTATTAGTTGGCTTTTCTTTATTTCCATCAGTGCCATATTCAATAATTTTATAATTAAAGATGGCATACTGTGGGCCTTAACGGATGATGAGGAAATAGCTACTTTGTTTACAATTGGTCTTTCGGCTTTTATAAATTCTTTCTGTTACTTAACCTATTTTGCTTTAATGGCTACTACTTATGGAGTGCTTTATTTTACACTAAAAGAAACCTACACCGCAGAAAACCTCATTTCAAGAATCGCCACTATAAAAAGTAAGGAATGAAGCCATTTCGAACATACCTGTTATTGTTAAGCTTTTGTCTAATTAGCTGGGTACTGCCGGCTAAAAAACCTGATGGTCTGACCATAGAAAAAGCCAAGTGGGAAAAAGCCGTTAAAGGAATTGATTACACCGAAAACTATAAGGAGTTTGACAAATCTGAAAAAAAAGATTTGGACATTAACCCTCCTTTACATTATAACTTAAGCCCTTTAAAATATGTTTTTTATTTTATTGTGGTTGGCCTGGTTATTTTCCTCATTGTTAAAATTATTCTTAACCTCAATAAAAACCCTAACATTAAAAAACAAAAATTAAGCGTTGAGTCTTTAAAGGAAATTGAAGAAAAAATACATGAGGTTGACCTTGAGCAACTGTTACTGGAAGCACTGGCAGACAAAAATTACCACATTGCCATGCGGCTCAATTTTTTAATAATTATAAAATTATTATCAGAAAAAAAACTAATTGACTGGGCCAAGGAAAAAACCAACTGGGAATACTTTTCTGAAATAAAAAATGCACTGCTTAAAGATGGATTTAAAAAAATAGTCATCATTTTCGAACCTGTTTGGTATGGTGAATATATTTTAACCGAAGATTCATATTACAAGCTTCAACCTACTTTCGATCACTTCAAAAAACAGCTAGCTACCGATGAATAGAAATGCTGTTGTAATATTGGTTGTGGTATTACTTTTCGGAGGTATTTTTAGCTATTATCTATACATCAGGCAATACATGCCCAAATATAAGTGGTACGAAATTTACAAAAAAGATAACGACCAGCCTTATGGCTTAAAAGTTTTTTATGATTTATTGGATGGTCAGAAAAACGAAGTACACAATATCAAGAACAATTTTGAGGAAAACCTCGACACCAATGCTGTTAACGCCAATTACATTGTATTTGGTGCTTACCTGTACATCGATTCGCTACGTGCTGACCACATTCTGAAATTTGCCGAAAAAGGCAATACAGTTTTTATAGCCAGCAACAGTGCCCCGCTAAAATTAACAAGAATGAATGTTCCGGTTAACGATAGTATTTATGGTTATAATTATCATTACGACAGTTTGGTTACTGTTTCTTTTGATACCAAAACCAAAGAAAAATATTCGTTTCACCACCAAAATTTAAAAGACACCACAATTTACGATTGGAGTTATTATTCCAAATCTTATTTTAACGATACCCTTGTTAATTATGATTTTGAACCCCTTTCTTATCTTAACGAAAACATAAATTGTTATTATTTTAAGTATGGAAAAGGCAAAATTATTCTACATTCAAATCCAATTTTATTTACCAATTACCACATCATTCAAAAAGCCGGCCTGAAACATGCCAACCAGATACTTTCTGAACTGAATAGTGGTGATATTTATTGGGATGAGGTAAGCCAGAAAAACACCAAAACTTTTAACAACAGTGGACTATCAACAGGAAATCCCTTGCAATTCCTTTTCTCACATTATACCTTAAAATGGGGCTGGTACTTGTTTCTGGTAAGTATAATTATTTATTTGTTTTTCCGTTCCAAAAGAGAACAACGGATAATTCCGATTATGCCTAAGAACATTAACTCAACTATAGAATACACCAAAGCTGTGGGGGTTTTGTATTTTCAGAAAGGACAACACAAACTAATTGCCAACGAAATGTACCTGATATTTTTGGCATCACTTCGAAACAAATACAACATTATCATCACTTTGGAAGACAAGGAAATAAGGAGTCAGGTTTCAGCTAAATCAGGAATAGACCCTAAAAAAATTGATACTTTATTTAAGCTTTTTAAAAATGTAAGATTTAGCCCAATGGCTAACTCAAAAGATTTAATTAATTTACACCACGCAGTGGAATATTATTATAAAAATTGTAAGTAATGGAAAACGAAAAAAACAAGGAAGAAGAAGTTCAGCAACCAGATAATGGAGTAGGAGAGGAGGCAACAACAACACCTCCTATACCGGAAACTAATACCGATATTAAATTTGTGAATGCAGTTTATGAAAAAACCAAAACTGAAATTCAAAAAGTAATTGTTGGTAACAATGAACTAATTCAGTTAATATTGGCCGGAATGTTTACTGGTGGGCATATTTTGTTGGAAGGTGTCCCGGGTGTAGCCAAAACGCTAACCGCCAAATTAATTGCTCAATGTCTTCACATCGATTTTAAACGAATTCAGTTTACGCCCGATTTGATGCCATCAGATTTAATTGGTGTAAACGTATTTAACCTTCAGAAATCGGAGTTTACTTTTAAGAAAGGCCCTATTTTTTCTAATCTGGTGTTGATTGATGAAATTAACCGTTCTCCGGCAAAAACTCAAGCTGCCTTATTTGAGGCAATGGAAGAAAAACAGGTTACCGTTGACGGAGAAACTTATCCATTAAGTTTGCCTTTTTTCGTTATTGCTACTCAAAACCCAATAGAGCAGGAGGGAACCTATAAATTGCCAGAGGCTCAACTCGACCGATTTTTATTTAAACTAAAAGTGGATTATCCGAGTCTCGAAAGTGAAATTGACATTCTGGAAAGGTTTAAAACCGATTTTTCGAACGACCTTTTTAATACTGTTGGCCAAGTGATTAATCCTGAAGAAATTGCCAAGTGCAATTCCATCATCGAAAAAATTCACATCAAACGAGAACTTATCGTTTACATTGCTTCCATCATTAATGAAACCCGCAACAACGGAAGTTTATTTTTGGGCGCTTCACCAAGGGCTTCTATGGCCATAATGAAAACCGCAAAAGCTATTGCTGCACTTCGTGGTCGCGATTTTGTAACGCCCGATGATATTCAAACCGTATGTTATCCGGTGCTGAATCACCGAATCATTCTTTCGCCTGAAAAGGAAATGGAAGGCGTAACCATCGATTCGATTATTAAGGAAATGATTAAAAAAATTGAAGTGCCGAGGTAATGAAATTAATCAAAAGCATATACCTTACCGATCGCATATTTTATGTGTTGGGCATTAATGTGCTTTGTTTTTTTGCTTCTTTTTTTATTCCTTTTTTGTTTTTCATTGCTTTGGGATTGTTACTGGTAGTTTGTGTTTTAGTACTGGCCGATTTTTTTATTTTGTACACCCGAAAACAATTGATTGAGGTAGAAAGAACAGTGCCTGCTGTTTTATCGTTGAGTGACGACAACAAGATTAGCATCAGAATTAAAAACAGGACGTCATTGAACCTGAAGCTTAAAATAATCGATGAACTCCCTTTTCAGTTGAGCGAAAGAGATTTTAACATCGTTAGCGAACTCAGGAAAAAAGAAACCGACTACATCAATTATAAGCTGAGACCTTTTGTACGTGGTGAATATTCGTTTGGTTATGTTCATGTGATGGTAAGTACAGTTCTTTTCCTGATTCGTAAAAAGGAAACTACTAAAGCTAAATTCACTACTGCTGTTTACCCTTCCATATTGCAAATGAAGCAACAGGAACTGATTGCTTTAAATCATTCTTCATTTACACAAGGCGATAATAAACAGAAAAAGCTAGGAAAAAGTTATGAATTTGACCAGATTAAAGCTTACGTGCAGGGCGATGATCCGCGAAATATTAACTGGAAAGCCACCAGCCGAATTAACGAACTAATGACCAATCATTTTGAGGATGAACGCTCGCAGCAGATTTATTCCATCATTGATAAAAGCCGTATTATGAAAATGCCTTTTGACGGCTTAACTTTGGTAGATTATGCCATTAACACTACGTTGGCTTTATCTAACATTATTCTTAAAAAACAAGACAATGCCGGGCTGGTTACTTTTTCGAAACACGTAGATACTTTTTTAAAGGCCGACAAATCGAGTATGCAGCTAAAGAAAATTTTACATGCCTTGTATAAGGAAAAATACAACTATTCCGAAGCCAACTATGAATTGCTTTACGCAAACATTAGAAGAAAAATACCGAACCGTAGCTTGATTTTTTTATACACCAATTTTGATAGTTTTTATGCTTTGGAAAGGGTAATGCCAATTTTAAGAATGATTAATAAATACCATTTATTGATTGTGATGTTTTTTGAAAATACCGAATTAGAAGAATATGCAGAAGCTGAGTCTCGCACTATATTGGATATTTATCAGCATACCATTGCCAAAAAGTTTATTCTCGAAAAATCACAGATTATTAAAGAATTAAACAAACACGGAATACAAGCCATCAAATGCAAGCCTAACGAGTTATCATTAAACACCATCAACAAATATTTAGAGTTAAAATCTATTGGTATTATTTAATATGTTGTCTAACTTTATGATTTAAAACAAACTTTACATGGAACACTCCAGTATAACTTGGATACAAATACCCGCAAAAAATCT
>CAYRAD010000185.1:1718-5715 GCA_964422135.1 uncultured Vicingus sp. | reverse complement strand
TTATTTAAGCACATAAGTGTAAATCATTCGTTTATCCGCTACCACTAGGTTGGTGGATTTATCATTGTTGATGTCGCCAATAGTAAATGGTGTACTTCCCGCCAATGGAAAGTTTTCTTCTAATTGCCCCTGATTATTGACCAAATATATTTGTCCATTACTGACCCAACCCATTTTGTTCGATTTGTCCGGCATATTAAAAGACACTGGAACATGGTTTATTGGGGATTCAAGTTCTGTAGAATAGATCTCTTTTTTATCGGAGTCAAAAATTTTCACCGTATTTTCCCAGCTAAAAACAAAATCGTTTGAATTATCTTTATTGAAATCAAAATAATTAAATGCAGTATTTTTTGGAATACCATCAATGGTAATTGTTCCTTTTTTATCGTTTAAAAATAGTTTTACAATGTTACCTAATGTGTCGGATGTTATCAGGTAACATTTACCTAAATCGTTGCCTATTTTTAAATAAATTTCGTTGCTTGTTGCCGGTAATTTTTTTACAATAGTAAGGCGGTCAGTTCCATTTCTTTGAATCACTTTAACTTTACCATTTTTCAATGGGATTACGATATAGTCTTTTCCAGCCAATGCAAAGTGCCATATTTTTCCGTTCGCAGGGCTTTCGGTTGATACGTATTTCCAACCATCTACTTTGTTTCCTTTAGCATCATAATTATAAAGCATGTTGTCGTTACAACCAATTAATAAACGATAGTTCTTATTGTTGGTGTAATCCATAACGCTAATTCCATTGCTTGCTTCATTTGGTAATTTCACCGGGAAACTTTCAACATTGTTGCCATTTCTGTCAATCAGGTAAATTTTAGATTTGGTATTAAAAAGCAGTTGCAGCTTATTATTTTTATAAACGTCAATCTGGTTAAATTTGCCCATTACTTTTTCGCTTAACTGTTTAGTCCAAATCACTTTTCCGGTATTGCTAATTAGGTAAATTTTATTGCCATCATCCTGCACTATTATCTCTTTTGCGTGCGTATTGTGGTTGATAACCAACTGTGGAGGAATACTAATGGTAGAATCTAATGCCAATTCCCATAGAGAACTGGTTTCTTGCTTATAAATAGGATTATATTTTAAGAAAATGTTATTGTAAAAAAGGTTGTTTTTGTCTGCACTAACCTGAAATGCAACTGCTTCAAATTTCCTGAACAGTTCAATTTTATTATCTATCATTGGAACGTAATCTTCCTTGCAATAAAGTTTATATAAATTAACAGAGCGTGCTATATTGTTATAAATAAATATAGTGCTGTTGGAAGAAAGGTTATCGTTAAACTCCTGAAAACTTTTATTTTCATTAAGTGTTTTATGGTTTATAAAGTTACTGATAAAAGTATGTAGAGCCTTTTCACTGTTCCCAAAAACAACATAATCGTCTATTGTTGTGTAATAGCTATTTTCCAGGTCAGGAAAAGGTTTGCCAAGCATCTCTGAAAATAAATGAGGGAGGTTAATTTTCTGAATTTCATGCTCGTTAAATGGAGGTAATACCGTATAATTTGAATCCACTTTTTTAATAATTGCTAACAGGTTTTCTTTGGTTTTATCGATGTCGTTTGTTTGAAAAATCACAAACTGATTAGCCGAGAAGTTATCAGATAAAGATTCGGTAATTACAAAAGCTACTTCATTTCCTATATTCGACAAAAAAGATTCTTCCAAATCAACCTGGTATTTGGAAATTTGTTGGTCGAGGTATTTTTGATAATTAAAATAGCTGTTGGTACTTTTTAAATAAGCTTTACGGTTTTCAAAATAATCTTTAGCATTACTTAAGCCATTATGATAGAAAAAAGCAGTATTATAAGGGATTATGGAAAGCATCTCGATATCCTGTGGTTTTTGACCCTTAAACAGATTGATGGCGTTATTGTTAACTTCATTACTAAAACTAAAACCACTTAAACCAATAGCATTTGGTTTGATGGTCAAATCTAATTCTGTCCAGTGATTATAATGCTCAAAACCGGCTATATACTTTTTTGTAGGTTTATTTACAAATTGATTGATGACTTTAGAGAAGTACTTCATGTTGACAAATATATTGCCATCTTCCGATTGTCCGGTAGCATCAATTACCTTTGAAAAAACAGGATCATTCAAGAGATTATCATCATCATTTAATTGCCGAATCACATCCTCGATTAAAACTGTACTGTAGCTAAATGCTAACGTATTTTTATAAATAATGAGCGAAATTTTATCCTTGTTAATTGTAGGTAGGGTATAAATAGTTGCACCATCATACGTTCTACTTGTATAATTTTTGCGGGTAACATTTTTAATTTTTTGAATCAGGTCAGTTTCAGTAACATCTCTTAATATTGGTAAATAAAAAATAAACTCATAATCATGTGCTCCTGATAAATGAACCGAACTGATTATGGGCGTATTTTTAAACAAAGGAGTAAATGGACCAGACAACAATGAATCGAGGTAATGAATCTGAGTTTTTGCTTTTAAGGCTACTTCAGTATTTCCAACAAGTTCTTCCCAAATAATATTGCTTGATGCTATTTTGGTATAAAGAGCATTAAAATTACTTTCCTTAATGATAACTGCTGCATTTTGAGGTACAGCTTCTAAAGCAGTTTTATTAACAGGTTCTTTTATGTTTTTATAAAAGTTGTAGGCAATGATACTTACCGCCCCCATCAATAAAATAAATAAAGCTAAAAGAATTTTTTTTGTCATGAAACAGCAAAACCTAATTTAGAGCATAAATTTAAGGCGTATTAAACTCTTATGAAGTTGATGTTTAATAAAGAATTAACAACAGTTAGTTAATAGGAGCTATGTTGATTAGCAAGAAGAAATAATAAGACTATGCAACCGATAACAAAAAACAATGCTCCTGATAATAAAAGTGCTTGTTGCAATGTATAGACATCTGCTATATAACCAAATATTGGAGAAGTGGATGCAAATATTCCTCTAATAATAAAACTTCTAATTGACATTACGGTGGCTCTCATTTGAGAAGGAGTATGCCTGTTCATATAATCGCGCAAAACAGGAGTAGCAACTCCTCTTGTAAAATAAAAAACCAGTAGAATGAGTAAACTCCATAAACTAACATAGTAACTCAATGAAAAATAACAACCTCCAATTAGCACCAAAATTAGGATGAGCAAATATTTAGTTTTGATGTTTCGTTCAATAACATGAGCGTAAAATGAGGGAATGGCAACCGCCAAATTTAATGCAGCTCCAATGATACCAAAATAAACAATTTTAATGTGCAACAATTTAAAATAAGGTTGTACGAACCAAGCCATGGTTAATGTTGCTGCACCAATTATAGAAGAGTAAAAAATATAATTTCGAAGTGTTTTATTTTCTTTTAAAGAGTAGTGGATAATGTTTTTTATATTTTTCCAGGGTTTTGATTTTCCATCAACTAATTTATGAACTTGTGGTTCCACCAATAAAAATGCTGTGACCAAACCAATTAATGCAATTCCTGTTTGACAGAAAAAAGGAGTTCGTAAACTAATTTCGGCCAGAATTCCACCTGCGATAAAGGCAACAGCTTCGGCAAAATTCCCCATTGAAATGGTCCGGCCTTCTAATTTTATAAAATCTTTTTCGCGATTTAGCTCAAGCAAGGAATCATACATCAAAGCTGTATCGGAACCTGACACAAAACTTTGCCCGATTCCCATACAAAGAGCTGCAGGTAAAAATCCCCAGAATCCAAATGAAATTGAATAAATAACGATTGCTGCAAATCCGAAAAATGTTCCTATAATCATGGAGTTTCTTCTTCCAAGCACATCAGCTGCATATCCTGATGGGATTTCCAGCAAAGCTATGGATACTGAATAGATGGCTTGTATCACCATGATGTCGAATAAACTCAATCCATTATCCTGAAAAAAGAGCACAACAATCGGCATGTAAAGCATCATCCATTTCGATGCTTTAATCACGTAGAGTTTCCAAATATTTGAACTAATTTTTCCCATTG
>CAYRAD010000185.1:0-1618 GCA_964422135.1 uncultured Vicingus sp. | reverse complement strand
AAAATGCAAAATAGCTAGTCGATATGAATTTAACCCCAACCCTGCAATTACACCAGCACAATTTTTTGCCATCAAAGAAACATGCCTGTATTCTTCGCGAGCATATACATTAGAGATATGCACTTCAATAACTGGAGTTTCAATTCCTGCAATAGCATCTGCAATTCCAATGGAAGTATGCGTATAAGCTCCGGCATTCATAATTATTGCATCGTAGCTAAATCCAACTTCATGTAATTTATTAATGATTTCGCCCTCCACATTACTTTGATAATAGTTGAGATCAATGGTGGTAAATTCTTTTTGTAAGTCCTTAAAAAAATCATCGAAAGAAGCATGCCCATAAATAGTAGGTTCTCTTTTGCCGAGTAGATTTAAATTTGGACCGTTGATAATTAAAATTTTCATAGTGATTTGCTATTTGACAAAGATATATGAACTAGTTTAAAGTTTGAGGTTTGAAGTTTATTATTTTTGAGAAGTGAATTGGAACTCAAGCATAAAAGGATTTAAAAATTATTTACAGTTAGAACGCTCATTGTCTAAAAATTCGATTGAAGCCTATTTGCGTGACGTTGAAAAATTGTTTCAATACCTAGAATTGAAAGAAATTGAAGTACAACCCGAAAACGTAGAACAAAAACAAATTGAAGAATTTTTAGTTTGGATTAGTGAATTGGGATTAAATGCTCGTTCGCAAGCCAGAATTTTATCTGGGCTTAAGGCCTTTTATAAATATTTACTAATGGAAGATGTTATTGACATTGCTCCAACAGAATTGATAGAATCTCCAAAAATTGGCAGAAAATTACCTGAAGTGTTAAGTATTGAAGAGATAAATGCCATAATTGATGCCATTGATTTAAGTAAACCTGAGGGTGAACGAAATAAAGCAATGTTAGAAACCTTATATAGTTGTGGTTTGCGGGTAACTGAGTTAGTTAATTTAAAACTTTCTAATTTATTATTGAATGAAGGTTTTGTACGTGTTGTAGGAAAAGGAGATAAAGAACGAATCGCACCAATTGGAAGTGTTGCTGTCAAGCATATTAAAATATATATTGAAAGCAAGCGCAATCACATGCAAAACATTGATAAAAAAAGTGAAGACATTTTGTTTCTGAACAGGAGGGGGAAACAGTTAACCCGTGTGATGATTTTTACCATTATTAAAAATTTAGCCGAAAAAGCAGGGATTACTAAAACCGTTAGTCCGCATACTTTCAGGCACTCTTTTGCTACTCATTTGGTAGAAGGAGGAGCAGACCTCAGGGCAGTACAGGAGATGTTAGGGCACGAATCCATTACCACTACCGAAATTTATACGCATTTGGATAGAGAATACCTCCGGCAAGCAATTTTAGATTTTCATCCACGAGGTAACTAAAAATTTCCTTAATTTGGAATTTTCCCAATTTTAAAAATTAATGAATACGAATTTATCTGCTGATTTAAACTGGAAAACCGAATTAGACAAAACCGCTCTAAGGTATCATACCATTACTTTATGGGTAGCAGTAGTATTTAATCTCTTATTTTTTGTAACCGACTACATCAATATTTATGAATATTGGCAGGAGTTCTTGACTTTTAGAGTTGTTGTTGCTTTCATCTGTTT
>CAYRAD010000184.1:0-5749 GCA_964422135.1 uncultured Vicingus sp. | reverse complement strand
CTTATAAAATGGCCGGATATATTTAAATCTAATTAAAACTGTAACTTCGTTCCTACCTACCGGTAAGCAAGACAACAACTGACTTATATCACAACTTGTCCTTAACTTGATTGGGGATTATAATATGACATAGCCAACGTTAAACGAAAAAACCAAAACATTCCCCTTTTTCAAGAAAATAGTTTATCCCATTTTTAGGGTAACTTTTTAGTTAACTTTACCAAGTAATCTTTATTACATTAAAAACAGTATTTATGTCAGAAATAGAAAATAACGAAATGACTTCAAAAATAGAACAAACCCAGATAAAGCGATTGGTATCAAAAAGAGACATTGGTATTGAAGCATTTGAATTGGTAAACGGAAATTTAATGCTCGAAGCCACTTTTTTAGATCCCTATCATTTGATCAGACTGAACTTACAAATCGACCCTAACACTAAGGAAATTATTTTTGCAAAAAGTGAATTTTCTAATCATCCTCATGTGGCTTGTCCATTTGTCGCTGCCAAAGCAAAATTATTAATCGGTTTAAAAATTGAGCGTGGAATTACGAAACTCGTTTCTCAAAAAATTGGCGGAGGTGAAGGCTGCATTCACTTAAGAGAATTAACCATGGAAACCATAAATTTTGCTGCCACCACATTAATTGGTTTTGATGAAGGTTTTGGTTTAATGAGTCGCGATTTTAACTTGCTGGACGAAAATAAACGCTTTGAAATATCCAAACATTTACTGAAAGGCAGTTGTCATATTTACAAATAGCAGGCATTATTTTACCTGCATATGGAGCACCACTTTGGTTTCAAAGAATTCTTCATCAAAATAATCGGATAAAGGATAAATATTAACTGTTTTTCTGCTTTCGGAAATTTCTTCAGTTAAATTACCACCTTTTAAAAGTAACATTCCGTTCTTCAATTCATTAGTGCCCACAGATTTAAGCTTACCTTTTACCAAAGGAATTAATTTGCTGATTCGTGCAACAGCCCGGCTAAGCACAAAATCAAATTGTCCATCAATTTCCTCGGCTCTTTTATGGTAGGCTTTTACATTATTCAATTCCAATTCTTTAACAATTTCCTGCACTACTTTTATTTTCTTACCGATAGAATCAGCCAGTACAAAATTTACATTCGGGAATAAGATGGCCAGAGGAATTCCCGGAAATCCTCCACCGGTACCTATGTCTAGAATTCTGGTTTTGTTTTTAAACCAAATCACTTTTGCTATCCCTAAAGAATGTAAAACATGCTTTACGTAAAGTTCATCAATATCCTTACGTGAAATCACATTAATTTTAGCATTCCATTCCCTGTATAAACTATCAATCTGTTCAAATTGTGTGATTTGTTGTTCAGATAAATTCGGAAAATAACGGGTAATAATATCAGTTGGTGAATTCATTCTTCCATCTTACTATTTCCAACTTCAAATTTTACCTCTCTTATTTTGCATCAACTGGTAAAGTTTTTCTCTTGCCCTAAACAATTGTGCTTTTACAGTTCCTAAAGGCAATTGGGTTTCCTGTGCAATTTCATCGTATGACAGTTCTCTGAAATACCGCAAAACTACCAATTCCCTATAACGGGGTTTTAATTTCTCTACAATTTCACGCATTATTCTTATCTTTTGTTTTCGAATAACCCGTTCCTCAGGATCGAGGTTGGATGATTTAATTTCAAAACTCATCTCTCCTCCTTCCCCATCATCGGTAGATTTATCGATAGAAAGTGTCACCATTTTTTTCTTACGGATAAAATCAATGCAATTGTTGGTGGCAATCCTAAACAACCAGGTACTAAAAGCATAATCCGGTGTATATTGATGAATCCTGTTAAATGCTTTTCCAAATGCTTCAATGGTCAAATCATCCGCATCATCCGAATTTTTTACCATTTTTAACATCATAAAATAAATAGAATCCCTGTACTTACCCATCAATGTAGCATAAGCCTGCTCATTATTCTCATCCCGTGCTTTACATACCAGTTCAAAATCTATTTTTGCTTTTGGCGATAAGTTTGAGTTCAATTCCATTTATTCTTTTTATTTACTTGATTTGCTAAGACCAGCATCGGATTATAAAGCATAAAAAATAATTCAAGCACAGGTGACAAAATTATTAAATCTTTTCCTCCGATTTTATTTACTGATAGCTTAAAAATAAGCATTTGTATTAAATATCTGATAACAAATACCCCAACTATTAGATAAACAGGCCTTACTTTTATGACCAAAAGCACAAATAAGCCGATAAAGACAAACTGAGAAGCCTGTAACATTCCTAATATGAATTTATGCTTAAATCGGTAATGTGAACCTGTGGTTAAGTGCCGCTTTTTCTGCCTTACCCATGCTTTGTAAGTTGTTTTCGGATTGGAAACCGTAAAAGCATCCTCATGTATAACCACTTTTGCATTGTGTTTGTTGGCCACTTCATTAATAAACAAATCATCATCCCCTGATAAGATATGCTGATGATTGGCAAACCCCCTGTTATTAAAAAAAAGTTCGGAATGATATGACAGGTTTCTTCCAACCCCCATATAAGGCAGTTTAGCCAATGCAAATGATAAATACTGGAGTGCAGTATAAAATGTATCGAACCGAATCAACTTATTCAATAATCCTTTTTTACGTTCATAAGCTCCGAAACCTAATATAATATCAGAATTTTTATCGTATTGGCTCATGTGTTTTATCCAGTGGGGTGATGAAGGTTTACAATCAGCATCCGTCAATAACAACTTATCGTATTGTGCTCCTTTTATACCAAGGGTTAATGCAAATTTCTTGCTTTTAAAAAAACGATCGGTATCGGGTACATTTACAATTTTGAGGTGATTAAATTGTAGGGTAAATGCTTTCAACACATCTTCGGTATCATCCACCGAATTATCATTAACCACAACCACTTCAAATTTTGGGTAATCTTGATTTAGATACAAGGGTAGGTATTCCAGTAAATTATCGCGTTCATTCTTTGCACAAATAATTACCGAAACAGGCTCCTGTTTTTCATTGTTTTCTCCTGACTTAAAAAAAGCCAGCCGTGAAAAAATAAACAAATAATAAAAAAGCTGGATAACAAAGCTAACAAGGTAAATAATAATAAGATAATCCCACCAACTGTTCAATTCCACAAACTTTATTAACTCCTTTACATCCATTTCTCAAATGTAATCCGATACTTCAGGCTAAATAATTATCTTTGACCAAGTTTTAAAACACCATTAGTTAATAAATTAGATGAACTTCAAACTCCTAAAGAAAGACAGTAATTCGAAAGCCAGAGCAGGAATTATCACTACAGACCATGGCGAAATTCAAACTCCCATTTTTATGCCTGTGGGCACTGCTGCCTCTGTAAAAGGAGTTCATCAAAGAGAACTAAAAGAAGATACCAAAGCCCAAATTATTTTAGGAAACACTTATCACCTATATCTAAGACCAGGAATTGAAATTTTAAAGCAAGCAGGTGGTTTACATCAGTTTATGAGCTGGAACAAACCAATACTTACCGACAGCGGAGGTTATCAGGTTTATTCTTTATCTGAAAGAAGAAAGATTAAAGAAGAAGGAGCTACTTTTTCATCACACATTGACGGTTCAAAACATTTGTTTACCCCTGAAAATGTAATGGATATCCAACGAACAATTGGGGCAGACATCATTATGGCTTTTGACGAATGTACACCGTATCCCTGTGAGTACAAATACGCCAAAAACTCAATGCACATGACGCACCGCTGGCTGAAACGTTGTTGTGAACGGTTTGATACTACAGAACCTTTGTACGGTTATTCACAAACCTTATTTCCTATCGTACAGGGCAGTGTTTACAAAGACCTTAGAATTCAGTCTGCCGAAAAAATTGCTTCTTTTGAGCGAGATGGAAATGCCATTGGTGGCTTATCCGTGGGTGAACCCATTGACGAAATGTACGAAATGTGCGACATTGTTACCAATATTTTGCCAGAAAATAAACCCCGTTATTTAATGGGAGTCGGTACTCCAATAAATATTTTGGAAAATATTGCGTTAGGTATCGATATGTTTGATTGTGTAATGCCAAGCCGAAATGCCAGAAACGGAATGTTGTTTACCAAAAACGGAATGATTAACATTAAAAATAAAAAATGGGCGGATGATTTTTCGACAATTGATGCAGATGGAACAAGTTATGTTGATTCGTATTATTCTAAAGCCTATTTAAGACATCTTATTATTTCAAAAGAAATTTTAGGAGCACAAATTGCTACTTTACATAATTTAAGCTTTTATCTTTGGCTGGTAAATGAAGCACGAGAGAAAATTATGGACAACACTTTTTACGATTGGAAAAACGGAATGGTTAAACAAATGAGCCAAAAGTTATAATGTTAAAAAAAATTGACAGCTATATCATTAAAAAATTTCTGGGAACATTTTTCTTTACCCTTTTATTGATTATTATTGTTGTTATCGTTTTTGACCTGTCGGAAAAATTACAGGATTTTATTGAACGTAAAGCTCCTCTGGAAGCAATAATCTTTGATTATTATTTGAATTTTGCTCCTTACTTTGCCAACATGTTCAGCCCACTGTTCATTTTTATTTCGGTTATCTTTTTTACATCTAAAATGGCAAGCAATTCCGAAATTGTAGCTATTCTATCAGGAGGCATCAGTTTTAGAAGAATGCTCAGACCCTATATAATCTGTGCATTTGTATTAGCCATGCTATCCTATTACCTCAATAATTTTTTAATTCCGATAGCCAATAAAAAGCGATTGGCATTCGAAGAAGTTTATTATCGCAATAAGTTTAGGAATTTTGCGAAGGACATTCACATGCAGATTAACGAAAATACTTATATTTACATGGCCAATTTTGTGGCTGGTCTGAACACCGGCTATAACTTTTCCATCGAACATTTTAATAAAGATGGCGAACTGGATTACAAATTACTATCCGACAATGCCAGATGGGATTCTACCATTAATAAATGGGTAATTACTAACTACAATGAAAGGTATATCGATGGCTTACATGAGACCATAAAAACAGGTGCTGTAAAAGATACCGCCCTCGATTTAAAAGTAGAAGAATTTAAGCGTAGAAATAGTTTCATTACCACCATGAATTATTTTGAACTCAATGATTTTATTGCGGAAGCCAAGTTTAAAGGCTCGCAACAAGTTATTTATTACGAAGTAGAAAAACAGCAGCGAGGAGCTTATCCTTTTGCCACGTTTGTGCTTACATTAATCGGTGTTTCCATATCGAGCAGGAAAGTACGCGGTGGTATTGGTCTGCACATCGGACTGGGATTGATGATTAGTTTTTCCTACATCCTGTTCATGCAAATCTCTTCCACGTTTGCCATCAATTCGGGAGTCCCGGCGAGTATTGCAGTATGGATTCCCAATATTTTGTACTCTATTCTGGCACTTTATTTATTTAAAAAAGCTCCGAAGTAAATCCTTTACCTATTTCTTTTAGAACAGTTGATTCTATTGATTATAAAAAGGCTATGTTACTTTTTTACGAACAAAATAACATTTCGAGATTTAAAAAGAATTTTATTACCCCGTTTGAATTTGCCGTAAACACTTATTTTTAACGTAAAAGCCCAAAATTAGTTTTTATTATCGCTACATTTGGGTTAAACATATAGTGCGAATAAATGCACCTGTACACTTATTCGGATGTTATGAATAATTAGTTCATTCACAGGTTTTTACAACCGCATATTTTTCAGGGTA
>CAYRAD010000183.1:0-5750 GCA_964422135.1 uncultured Vicingus sp. | reverse complement strand
AATTAAATCAGAAGCACAACGCTTGGGTTTTTCTTTTTGTGGAGTTTCCAGAGCTAAATTTTTAGAAGCCGAAGCACCGCGATTGGAGAAATGGCTGAATGAAAAAATGCATGGAGAAATGCATTACATGGAAAATCATTTTGATAAACGTTTAGATCCAACTTTATTGGTTGATGGAGCAAAATCGGTAATATCTTTGCTGTATAATTACTATCCCAATAAACAACAAAGACCCGATACTTATAAAATCTCCAAATATGCTTATGGCGAGGATTATCATTTTGTGATTAAAGATAAATTAAAAGATATTGTCCGTTATATAAATAATGAAATTGGAGAAATTAATGCCCGTGTTTTTATTGATTCTGCACCTGTATTGGACAGAGCTTGGGCAAAAAAAAGTGGTTTGGGTTGGATAGGCAAAAATGGGATGTTGATTAATAAACAACATGGTTCTTTCTTCTTCTTAGCTGAGATTATTTTAGATTTAGAGTTGGAATATGACCACCCGATAACAGATCATTGTGGAACTTGTACAGCTTGTATTGATGCTTGTCCGACCGAGGCTATCTTATCGGATAAAGTTGTGGATGGAAGTAAATGCATTTCTTATTTTACCATTGAATTGAAAGAAGAAATATTACCCAATGAAGTAAAAGGAAAATTTGATGATTGGATATTTGGTTGTGACATTTGTCAGGATGTTTGTCCCTGGAATAGATTTTCTTTGGTACATCAAGAACCCAAATTTAACCCTAATGATAAATTACTCAATTTCTCTAAAGATGATTGGATAGAATTAACCGAAGAAATCTATCAGGAAATTTTTAAAAAATCGGCAGTAAAACGAACAAAGTTCAAAGGTTTAAAACGCAATATTGATTTTTTTAAATAAGAAGAACAAGTCACTTCCTCCCTTTGGGAGGATTGAGGTGGGCTTTTCCCCACCGATAACTATCATTTTCTATACCTATCAGATCTAGCACCCGATCAACAACAGTTTTTGCCACTTCTTCTACAGTTTTAGGTTGACTGTAAAAAGAAGGTGTAGCAGGACAAATTATTCCACCTGCTTCGGTAACTGCTTTCATATTATTGATATGAATTAAGTTGTATGGAGTTTCTCTAGCTACCAAGATTAATTTCCTTCTTTCTTTAAGTATTACATCAGCGGCACGAGTTAATAAATCATTAGAAATACCATTAGCAATACGCCCTAAAGTTCCCATTGAGCATGGGATAACAATCATTGTGTCATATTTTGCAGAACCAGATGCAAAAGGAGCATTGAAATCATTTTTAGTGTAAAATTTAATAGGGTAATTGTTGTATTCTTGGTTTCCTATCTCGTGTTTCCAAACAGTTTTTGCATTATCAGATAGTACTAATCCAATTTCAATATCGTCAATTATGCATAAAACATCTAGCAATAATTTAGAGTAGATAGCTCCTGAGGCTCCTGTTATGGCAATTATTATTTTTCTTTTGCTCATGATTGAGATGAATTGCCAAATTGATACCGAATAGAAAAATTTAAATCGACATTATACCAGCCCCTGTTAAATAGTTTGTTCAAAATACCAATGTTTTGATCGAGGTTATCAAAATCCCTAATTGGAGTAATGGAGTTTTTAGATCGAAAGTTTAAATAAAAATGATCATTTAGTTGGTAATATAGCCCTCCTAATATTCCAAAATCAAAACTTTTAATAGGATATTGAGTAATTTTTTTTTCTCCATATTCATCTTCCATATGATAGCTTAAAAATTTACTACCATATAAGCCAACTTCAAACATAAACTTTTTGTATTTATACCTTAATGATAAAGGAACTTCAATATAATTGATGTTTAAATTAAACATCCTGTAGTCACTTTTGTCAGGATGTGCTGCTTTAAAACTACCTTTATTAATAAAATAGATTTCAAATTGTGATGACCATTTCTCAGAAAAATCTGTATTGGTAAATCCACCAACAATAAATCCCATTTTATTATAACCGGCTAAGCCATCTCCCTCTACCTGAGATCCACTTAACCCTATAATTACACCTGTCTTAAAAACCTGGGCAAATGAGATCTGAGTCCAGAAAAAAATTAGAAAGGCTATTATTTTTATAAGTTGTTTCACATACCAAAATTAATAAAAAAGCCCTTGGTAAAATTTTACCAAGGGCTAGAAAAAGTATTTTTGTGATTATTGTACGCTGGCAACATTTGCTTGCATTACTTCATAATCAGGCCCTGCTTTATAAACAAATGCAACAATTTCACAATTTGCTTCATTCCATGACGGGTCTAAAGTATAATTAAAATTTTGTGTATCTGTAGTTCCCAAAGTTGTCGTATTTATAATTGTTCCCCATGAACTATTTACTGCACCTCTAAGCACATGACGATGGTCGTATGTCATGTTTGTAATTGTACCATCCTTTTGAGGTGCTATAATATGATCTTCAATTACAAACACCTGAAGATTATAATTCACACCATTAACACCGTCTTTTAGCCATTCTGTATCAACTTGAATGGCAACTTCTCTTGTGGATGCATTGTAAGTGTTAGTAATGGTAATTTCAGCATAAGGTTCATCATCTTTAAATGGAAGAAAAATGGATTCCCATTGTGCCGGAGTTGTATAAACAGTAGCATTATTTATTCTTGAAAGAACTGCAGCAGGGTTTCCAGTAACAGAAAAAGTAGTTGCCAAATCATTACCTGCAGGAGTTCTGAAATCATTCCATGCTCCGTTATTTGGATCGGCAAAAGCTCCGGCATGTATTGAAACAGGAACAATTTGATCTCCATAAACATCATCAATTAATCTCTGAATTTCTCTGGCTCCGTCTGGACAGAAGACACATAATTGACCGGTAAATTCTTCTATAAGAATCCTTCTTTTAAGAATAGTTGTAGTATCATTATTTCCATTGTTATTTGAGTTTTCTATAGGGTTATCAATCTTATCACAGCCAACTGAAAATACAGTTAAGATTAAAATAATAGGAATAAATATTTTTTTCATAATAATTTATTTTACGCAGCTATTAAAAACTGCTGGTTATACTTAAAGTCAATCCACTTGCAGCAGGAACATTTCTACAAACTCCTCCCACACAAAAAAGTCCTTCTCGTTGTCTTCCATACCCCAGCTGAATCCGATTAGTTCCTTTTATATATCCTGCAGAACCAAAGTAATAATGAATCCGTTCTTCCGGGATTAGATTTCCATAGTTGTACTGATCCATAACAGCAATAAACCAATGCGGAGCAT
This sequence comes from uncultured Vicingus sp., assembly GCA_964422135.1. Taxonomy (GTDB): domain Bacteria; phylum Bacteroidota; class Bacteroidia; order Flavobacteriales_E; family Vicingaceae. The sequence goes on along the minus strand of CAYRAD010000183.1, from coordinate 2,476 downwards.
ACGAATATTCTATTAGCACTGTAGCCCAATCTTGGTGATCCTGTTTGGTAAATAATCCCTGAAACTCAGTTCGAATGGAATGTTTTTTATTTAATTTATAATTTAGTTCAATTACACCAACATTGGCATATATATCAGGATGATCTATTCGTTGTTTACCCTGAATAACAGCCTGATTGAACATAATGTTAGAGTAGGTAAAAATACCTTTTAATTTCTTACTGAACTTTTTAGTTAATTCTACATTTATTTCATCATAATACCTTTCATCCCCTATGGCAAACAAGTTTGAAGTATATCCCATTTGTGTTGTGTCAGTAGCAGGAAGTGCAGTAGAATCAATATTGTAAATTGTAGAGTAATTAATTAAAATACCCATTCCATTTTTACCTCCCAAAAAAGATTTTTTCTTAAATTTATAAACTAATTCTCCTTGTAGAGCAATTTCGCCATTAGCTTGTGTTGAATATGGATATAAAGTAGCCAACAGGTTATATGAATGCTGTCTTGTTAATGCAGGTAAATAATTAATCTGTAAATCTGTTAGTGCAGCATTACGATCTGATCTAAAACTCATGTTATCCACTCCTTTAGCCGAAAACGTTAGTCCAAATCCTTTGGTAGAATAGGATGTTTGAGCATAAAAAGCTTCACCTTCTTTATAGATAAAATTATTATCTGCTGAAGGATCATTGATTTTTCTTGCATATTCTCCATTAAAACTAATTTTCCCTCGTTGTAAAATAAATCTACCCGAATAAGCTCCTACATTTTCTGGTAAGTTGTATTGTGAGCTTTGATCGGCTTGATATTTACTTATAAAACTTCCTCCTAATGTTAACTTAGTTTTGCTTTCCTTTATCGAGCCTCCTAAAAAATCATTTACCATTAATTCACCATCAAATCCTCTAACAATTCCTTCTCCAGATTCAAAATACAAACGTTGTTTACCAATAACTCCTTTTACATATAAACCTTCTGTTAATTTGTAATTGATTCTAATTCCATCCATAGCATTATCATAACCTAATCCTCTTTCTTCGTATGTCCTGAATATTAAACCATTCCCGAATTGTTCGTAGTAGTTACCAACTGTTACAGTCATTTCATTATTTGTAAAGGAGGCATACCTGTAACCAATTCCATTTCCTTTATATTGTGAGGGGAATCCAAGCATTGGATTTAAATAACTTTCGTAGCGAATACCAGCCTCAAAATTGCCATTGGTATATATGAAGTTTGCAAAACCATTCATTAATAAATCTTCAGGAACAGCAGTTGCACCTATCAAACTGTCTTCTTGATAGTACTGCATATCCAGTTGAAAGTTACCATGGACTTCTCCTCTGTTTAATACATCATTTAATCCCTGTGCTAAAATATTCCCCGTTGAAAGGAGTATTATTATCAATACAAAAACTATTTTTTTATTAATACTCATACAAATAAATAAGGTTGATAAATTATGTGATAAAAATAAGCCCGAAATTATAAAAAAATCGGGCTTATTCTAATTATTATTGAAATCTTATTTCTTGTTCAGTTACTCTCCGGCGGCTAATTTCTTAACTTGTTCATATAATTCATCTTCATCTCCATCTGCATAAGAATTATGCTGCCAAACTATTTCTCCTTTACCGTTAACTAAAAAAGTATGTGGCACATTATTTACGTTTAATGCTCTTTTAAAGTCTGAATTTGAATCAATATAAACTTCATAATCCCACGCTTTTCCATTTACATAAGGAGCAACTTTTCCAGCATTACGAGCATCATCAATAGAAATTGCGATTATTTTAACTCCTGTTTCTTCAACCCAATCGTCATAAACATCAGCAATATTATTAAGTTCTCTTTTACAAGGGCTACACCATGTTGCCCAAAAATTTATTATAAATGGTTTGCCATCATTATTAAAATCTGAGGTATTAACAGTTCCTCCATTCATGTCTTTTAAGTTGGCAGAAGGAATTGATCTCTTTTTTGATTGAGAAAATACGATGAAACTGGATAAAGTAAAAATAAATAATAAGGCTAATTTTTTCATTTCAATAGGTGTTTTAAGATGTTAAAAAAAAGAATCAGTAGTAAAAAACAAATTTAATGCCAAACTACTGATTCTTTTGAATTTATTTAAATGTTATTATTTTAATAAAGAAACTTTTTTAGTAATCAATTGATTATCAATAGTAAGATTTACAAAATATATTCCATTTGATAAATTAGAACCATCAAAGCTTAATTGTTGAGCTCCTGCATTCATCGTTTGAGTTCCATTTGTATATATTAAGCTCCCCATGTTGTTATAAACTTCCATTTTTACAGCAGTAGCCTCGGTTAAATCAAATGAGATAGTAGAAATAGAGTTGGTTGGGTTAGGGAAAATAGAAATACTATTTTTATTAATTACTTCATCAACAGATGTACTTAAATTAAATACAAATTTTTCACCATCCTCAGTAGTAAAACTTCCACC
>CAYRAD010000182.1:0-5753 GCA_964422135.1 uncultured Vicingus sp. | reverse complement strand
GGTTTTGAAGTTTTAACATGGAATAAAACTACTATAAAAGTATTAAAATCAAATAAAGAGGCTATTGCTTTTAATAAACAAGTTGGATTTAAAAATGTAAATGTTTTAGATGAAGCATTTGAAATGGAACTTAGTCGTGAAATTTATCTAAAAAAATCACGTAAAATGATATTATCATTAACAAAATTACAGAAGAAAAAAGAGCTTAAATTAATCCTAACAAATAAAAATAAAGAGTTGTTAAGTAAGATAAATAAGTTAATAAATGATTTTAATGTTGAGGTTCGCATTTCAGAAAATAATGCTTCCACAATGTTTGAATATAAAATTAAGGCTTAAATATTTTAAAATAAATTTTTGTCATTAAGCCTCCTTTTTTATTTTTTTTCCCAGAGAATATTTTGTCGTAGAATTTTTTATAAAATAGCCACAATTGTGAATAAATAATATCTGGTAAAATAGTAATTTTATAAGAGAATTTGTCTTTTTTTAATACCCGTTCATAACCTGCGTCAATTCCAGCTTGCCCAACTATGGAGTCTGCCAGATGAATCTCATTAAGCGTAAGTTTTTTTTTCCATTTATCAACATAACCTGAACTTATAGGATGAAATAGGCTGCTATGGTATTTCATTACATCTTCTTCCGAGTATGTTGCTAATACTTTATCCTTAATTTCATAATATCTAAGCATAGAGTCATGGAATTCTAAATTAAGAAATTTACATATAGAAGTCATTTCTTTTTCAGGGTCGTTAACTAAGTCTTCATATCGAATAAAGTAGTACTGTTTGGGAATTTTTTTCATTAAATCGACTATTTTATTATAGGAATATCTCCATCTATAACAAACTAAGGAAAGGTGATTTCCTTCAAAATCAATTTTTTTCATGGATAAGTAATGGTCACGATAATCACGCGTTAAATGAATAACTTTTGCACTAGGAAATAGTTTTAATAGAATTTTAAAATAATTAATGTTATAAGAATATTCTGGATTTTTATCTCCTATAATTAATATTTTTTCTTTCTCAAAAAAAGAAACATAATTTAGATAAAGTAGTTTTATTAAACATTGAAAAGTAGCATCTTTTCCTAAAGCTAAAATGTCCTTTTTTAATTGATCTTTATTAATTATCCAACTTTCTATTTTTGGTTGATCAAAAATAGAATTGTAGAACTTAATTAATTGAGATTCATCCCATTTTTTTACAGACTTGAATTTTAGGTAAAGAAAAATTATTACCTTACTTTCTAATGGGATTGAAGTGTTTTTATTAGCATCGAGCAATGTTCGTAACATTGTAGTACCAGATCTTGGCCTTCCGATAACAAAAAAAATAGGTATTTCATCTAAATACTCTTTCATTAGTTTAAATAAGGAGCTTTTGTAAGTAATTACAATTTCAAGTAAAATTAATATTTATATATTTGTTTACAAATCATCAATTAGCATGACAATTAACCTATCTTCCATAAAAAATTCAAGAATTTACTTCATTATAACCTTACTGACTTTCATTATTTATTGGAATGGACTAGATAATGAATATGCTATGGATGATAATTTAGTTACTGAAGGTGTAGCTAAGGTAGAAAAAGGCATAAAGGGGATACCTGAAATTTTTAAAACACATTATGCTATTGGAAAACAGAATTATGGATATAGACCATTAGTTCAGATGACTTTTGCATTAGAAAAACAATTCTTTAAACATTTAGCCCCTAGTCAAACTTTAAAAGAAAAAAACAGAAAAAATAAATTAACACAAGCAAATATTAGTCACTTTATAAATGTTATGTTTTATGCACTAATATGTATGGTGCTATTTTCTTTTCTAAGAGGCTTACTCGATAATTATAATATTTTAGTACCTCTTTCAATAACATTATTGTTTTTAGTGCACCCTCTTCATACTGAAGCTGTTGATAATATAAAAAGTAGAGATGAATTATTAATGCTTTTGAGTATGTTGTTCGCATTAAAATTTTATTTAAAATTTGCAATAAAAGGTCACCTGAAATATGTATTAATTGCTTGCTTTTTTGTGTTTTTAGCTATGTTGTCAAAAAAAAATGCATTGGCTTTAATTGGTGTGGTTCCGGTTGTATTATATTATCAAAAAGCAAACTATAAAAAAATTATTTTAGCAACAATTAGTGTCGTAGCAATTTTTGCTTGTTTTATACTCATTAAAAAAGGATTGGTTACCGAAGCGAGTACCAGGAAATTGAAATATTTTGAAAATCCATTAAGATTTGAAGGTGGCTTTATGAGTAGAGTTACACTAGGGTTGTACTCTTCTTGGTTTTATTTAAAGATGCTAGTCTTTCCTAAAGAGATGTCGTTCTACTATGGCTATAATCAAATTCCTATAGCAAATTGGTCATACTGGCAAGTGTGGTTAAGTTTGTTATTTTATGTTCCTCTTGGTGTTTATGGGATTTGGAGGTTTGTTAAGAGAGATGTTATTGGTTTAGGGGTAGTAATATGGATTGGCATAATGATGGGTGTAATAAACGTAATATTTCCAATGGTAGGCATTGTGGCCGATCGGTTTGCCTTTACATTTTCATTAGGTTTTTGTATAGTTGTTTGTTACTTATTTCTTAAATTTTTTAAGATTGATTTAAGTCCGACGGTTTATAAATTAAAAATACCCAAAGGATTTGTATTAACATTTGTGGCAATTTTAGTTATTTATTCGGCTAGAACTATTGCCCGTAATCCGGACTGGCACGATCAGATGACACTTTATGATAATGATATTGAACATTTGGAAGAATCAGCAAAAGCACATGCATTGTTAGCTAATACCTTATATCCAATGTTGGCAAATGAAATAAAAAGTAATCCCGGTAATCCACAAAATCAAGCTAATATTCAAAAAATAATATACCATTATAAAGAAGCAATTAGAATAGACTCTACCTATTTAACCAGCATTAACAATTTGGGTTCGGCTTACATGAATTTTTTGGCTGATTATGAAACAGCTATAAAATACTGTAGTAAAGCTGCAGAAATGGATAGAAACTATTTAGAAGCCCACTATAATTTAGCGTACTCTTATGAGGCACTTGGTAAACATAGAAAAGCCCTTCGTCATTACGCTAGAGTAATTGAGATAAATACAAATTATACTAATGCATACAATTCATTTAATAATTTAGTAATGAAATCTGGTGAGATTCAATTTGGTGCTGATCTTTTAGCCTCATCTGCTAAAAAAGTAAATGACCCTAAAAATATTTACCTTGATGTTGCCAATTTATATACCATAAATAATTATAATCTAAGTCAATCTTTGTTTTATTTTGAAAAAGCTTTTGAATACGATAAATCAGATAAAGTACTGTGCAGCCACATTGCTCAATTGTACGATATGGCTGGTAATTCTGAAAAGGCTCGTTATTACAGAAATCTCTGTAAATAGGAATCATTTGGTTAGTAATTTAAATTTAAGATAAAGTTGGTGCAACTATTTTTTTATTTTTTCGTCTAAGATGATGTTAAATAAAATTATTTTCTTAGCTTTAGAAAGCTAATTTTTTATTTAGAAAAAAATTAAATTAAATTACAAGTCTTAAAAAATCCATATTTTTAAAGATTAAATAATTAAAACTAAAATAATCAATATGAAAACTTTACAAATTAAATTGGCTTTTGCAGCTTTATTTCTTATTACATCAGTTAGTGTATCTGCACAATCAAACAAAACTAGTGAGGACAATCAAAGTGTGCCCTTATTAAAAGAAATACCAGCATCAAATAATAATAAAACAGTAGTTACTTCTTCACGGCCTGCTCCTCAAAGAACAAATGCACGTGTTAGTGAATATTTTCAGATGGAAAAAAAGATTATTGCATGGAGTGTTGCAGGAGAAATTCCTTCTTCATTTCCAAAACATATTGAAGGTCAAACAAAAGAGCAATATATTACTATTATTAAAGAATGGGCAAAATCTCATCTTGATATGGTTAAAGAAGAATATCACGAAAAATTACTTAACGGAAAAGCTAATAATAAAGCAACGAAATAGAAGTTGCTAATCCAGTACCCTGTGTATAATTATTACTTTAGTTTCATTTATTCTATATAATATGAAAAGTCTTTATAATCTACTTTTTAGTGTATTGGTTTTATTTTTAACTAATACAACTTTTGGTCAAGGATCAGATTGTGCATCTGCTGACCCTTTTTGTACTTCAACGGTTTATTCGTTTCCGAATTCCACTGGAATTCCGGATGCTGAAACTACAGAACCTGGTAATAATTATGATTGTTTAACTACATCTCCTAACCCGGCTTGGTACTATATGGAAATAGGAACAAGTGGTAATATGGTGTTTGATATATCTCAAACAACTATTGGCGGGAGTGGTATTGATGTCGATTTTATTTTATATGGTCCTTATTCTAATTTAGCTAACGCTATGGCCAATTGTGGTAATTTAGGTTGGGGTAGCCCAAGTAATAGTGTCGTAGATTGTAGTTATTCGACAGCCGCACAAGAAACGGCAACTATTAGTAGTGCTGTGGCTGGAGAGGTGTATCTGATACTGATTACCAATTATTCAAATCAGGCAGGGAATATTACTTTTCAACAAACAGGAGGGACTGGTTCTTCAGACTGCTCAATTGTTGTCCCTCCATGCCCGACAGTTGGTATTCATGTTGAAGATAGTGGAGGGAACCCATACAATTTCCCCATTTCTTTAGGTTGTGATCAAAGTGGCTGGATGTTTATTAGGGAAAATGATATGGGAACAGCCGGGGGTATAATTGTTCCATCTATTGTTGTAGATGTAACACCAACAAACGCGAATGGAACAGGAAATAATATTTACGGATATGAAAATAACCCCCCTTGGAATAATTACTGGGGAGTAACTAATGTTCCTTCAGCAACAAACTATACCTTTACTATGTTAGAAGTAGATAATGTCACAACAACTGCCTTAGGAGTGGAATTATGTGATGTCTCTGCAGGGGCAAATATGTCTTATACAATAACAGACCCTTCATGTGGAAGTGTTATTACTTCAGGTACTTGGATCGCTGGTGGAGGATCAGCGGGTCCTAACGGGCCACCTAGTAGCGGTGGTTGCCAATTTATTACCATCCCTACTGCTTCAGTTGGAGGTAGTGCTGTTTATACCTGCCCAACTTGTCCACCAGGATCATTCGTAACCACAGATTATGGACAGGCATTTTTTAGTCCTTCTGTTGCAGGCCCCGGTAGTTATGATATAACTTACTGTTTTGATAATCAATGTGCTTCAAACCCATGTTCTGGCTGTGCAACGGAAACAGTAACTGTGACAAACCCATTTACAGCATCATCCTTAACTTATTCAACCCCTGTTTGTAAAGCTTCTGGAGGAACATTAAACCCCACATTATCAGGAACAGCAGGTGGTACTTATACATCTTCACCAGCTGGATTATCTATTAATTCATCATCAGGAAACATAAATGTAGCTGCCAGTACAGCAGGAACTTATACTGTAACCTATACTGTTGGTACAATGCCATGTGGTGCAACTGTGGGTACATCGGTTACTATTATTCCGGACGTAAATCCAAGTTGGACTAATCCAAGCCCTATTTGTGCTTCAGCAGGAAGTATTAACTTAAATTCATTAATAACCGGAACAACAGGAGGAACATGGAGTGGAACAGGAGTTAGTGGAACAACTTTTAATCCAGCTTCAGGGACACAGAGTGTAACCTACACAGTAGGAACAG
>CAYRAD010000181.1:0-5753 GCA_964422135.1 uncultured Vicingus sp. | reverse complement strand
CCATTCTTCCCATGCAGTAGCTGGTGAAGTATCTCCGTTGGTGTTAGATGCAATTCCTAACGAATCTCCGTTTCCAAAACCATTCATTGTCAAACCAAAATAAAAATCTGCTGCACCAACATTGATAGGATTTGGATATAAGATCTGAATTAATGTGTTTTCAGGGGCATTTGGATTTGAATTCAATACTGATAAAGGAACTGTTACCGTTCCCAATATAGTACCGGGAGAACCGCCTGCACCTGTAGCATCCCATACATTAAAATCAACAGTAGCACCATTCCCATTGTCTTTTGCACTATACAAGTAAAAAAGGCCTCCTGTAACGTGTGTATAAGGGGTATGCGAAGCTGCCGAAAAATATTCTGCTTTTGAAACATCTTGATACTCAGTATTCCATCCGGTTACATAACCTCCACTTGGAGTTGTATAAACAGTTATAGTACCTGGAGGTGGAAAGTTTAAAGTATCACATCCGGTTGAAGGTATTACTGTAATATAAGCTGGAATAGTTAATGTACATGATCCAAATGCATTGGTAGCAATTAATGTAGCTGCATAAGTTCCAGCAGTACTATATGTTACAGATGGATTTTGGGCGGTAGAGGTGCCTGGCGTTCCGCCCGGGAATGTCCAACTCCAAGAGGTTGCACCAGCAGCACCGGAAGTAAATGTTACAGTACCTCCCTCAGTAACTGTAGTTGCACTAGCCGTGAAACTACAAATTGGAGGTGCATTCGGATTACATACATTTGAAGTCAACAATTCCACTCTTCGGGGACTATTCGCCATAACAGTCTGAAATCTCGTATTCTGATCAACACTGAACATATTCATACAACCATCATCAACATAATCCATGTAATTATTAAACTGATCTCCTTTTGGACCATTCCCACAAGTGACATTAGGGTAAGAAGGACATCCATAATTACTGGTTTGCTGAGTGGGTGTATCATTACAAAAATCATTCCCACAGTTAGCATCTCCCCAAATATGACGTAAACCTAACCAGTGTCCCACCTCATGAGTTGTAGTTCTTCCTAAATTATAAGGAGGGGAAACTGCACCTACTCTACCAAAAAAGTTATAGCCTATAACAACTCCATCAGTATTTGCAGAACCTCCACCAGGCATTCCAGGAAGACCAGAACCAGTTGGAAATTGAGCATATCCTAAAATTCCCCCACTCATTTGCAATACCCAAATATTAAAATATTTTGTAGGATCCCAAATAGTATTTGGTTTAATGTTATTTTCTATGTCAGCACCTTGTGCAGCATAAGGAGGAGCAGGCAATCCAGGTATTGTACTGTAAAGTATCCTTTCAATACCAGGTTCAGCCAAAGTGTTTCCTAAGGGATCAATTAATGCTTTACAAAATTCAATTTTAGAATCAATAGCAACATTTTGATAAGCAACAGCAACAGCTGAAGTGGTATCAGAATTATTTCTTCTATAATCTTCGTTTAGCACATCAAATTGAGAATTTACCTGAGCTTGGCTAATGTTACTAGCTCCATTGTTATGGATAATGTGTACAATAGTAGGAATAGTGATTGTTGCAGGACCAGGCCACTTCATATTTTGACGTTCCTGAATTTTTTGTTGTAACCAAGCTTCAAAATCAGCTAAAGTACCCATGTTTGGAAATTTTGCCCTTAAAGCACTATCTGCCTGCATGGTTACACATGTTCTGTGAGAAGGTGGTGTAGGAAGAACCTGATTAACAGGAGTCTGACCATTTTTAGCAGCAGCATATTTTTTGGTTATATGCGTTGGTATTGTCGAAATAACTTTAGTTTGTGCTTGTAGTGTAAATACTGAAATTAGAATTAACAGCGATAAGGTAATTTTCTTCATATCTAAATTTTTATTTTAAGGACTAAAATTATGTAATTTTAGACGTGTTAATTTAATAGAAAGTTGCTTCAAGTATAGTATTTTTTTTGATTTTTAACACTAAATTAATGTTAAGTTAAATTTAAAAACCCTACAAGCAGCTGATGTACAAAAACATAGGTTTATAAAAAATTATTAACAATAAAAAGCTAAAGTGTTAAAAAAGAAAATAATTATTAATGATACTTATCTTTTTTCAAAATGCTAAAAACACCTATATAATTATTCAACAAAAAATAATAACTAATTGAAATCTTCATTTAACCATCTATACATTTTAAGCAAATTATGTAAACCCTTTAAAAGCCTCTAAAATTGAGAGGCTTTAAGAAATTTATTAACTGAACTGATTTATTAATTTTAAAAAGTTTGCTAACTTTTTATTGCTATTTATTATTACAAACACAACCATCTGACTCATAGTTTTGTACTTGATCGTTATAATCACTTGTTTTTTCGAAATCATCCTCACACAGTGTCGCTGAAGGAAGTGTCTTACATCCATTACATTCTTTACAACTACTTTTTCCACAGGATACAAAAACCATCCCCGAACAAAACAATCCTATAAAAATTAATCTTCTCATAATATAAAATTTAAGTTTTTTTCTAACAAGAGAAACAAAAATCAAAAAGGTTGGTTTTAAATAAAAAATTACTTAAAACGAACTATCCCCGAGGCTTTACCTCGGGGAATTCTTTTGATTAAAATTTTATTTATGATGATACTTTTCTCCTTTCAAAATGGTAAAACACCTATACAATTGTTCAACAAAAAACAAGCGAACCATTTGATGTGAGAAGGTCATTTGAGACAATGCAATTTTTAGATTTGATTGAGCATATACTTCTTCCGAAAAACCATAAGGCCCTCCAATAATAAAAGTCATGTCCATCCCTGTATTCATTCTCTTTTGGATAAATTGTGAAAAACCAACCGAAGTGTACTCCTTACCATTTTCATCCAGCAACACAACAAACTCTGATTTAGAAATTATTTTTAAAATTTCCTTACCTTCAGATTCCTTTAATAATAATGAAGTCATTTTTCCGCCATTCTTTATATCTGGAATAACAATTAATTCAAAATCGACATAATGCAGTAATCTGGATAAGTATTTATCAATACCAACAGTTAAATAATTATCGTCTGTTTTACCAATTGTTATTAACTTGATTTTCATCCTTTGGTTTTCTCTTTTTAACTGAACAATTAATTAAGTTCTGTAGCATTATAACAATTACCAAAATTATAAACTTGTTTCTTTCTTGAGGCTAAATTAAAAATTATTATTTTTGGATTTTAAACACCATTATTTTTGATAGAAATTGGCTTGATAATTGTGAGAATCGATTAAAATTTTATAATGCAAAATTTACTTTTAGGAATATTTATTACCATTGCACTGTTTTTTAGTCCTGCTCCTATTTCAGACAACCTTGTTACAGCATTTAAAAACGGAGATGCCAATGCAATTGCTGAATACTTTGATAGTTCAGTTGATTTAAGCATTCCTGATAATGAAGATGTTTACAGTAATATTCAGGCTAAGCTGGTGTTAAAAACATTTTTCCTTAAAAACAAACCTACTGGTTTTACAGTGGTACATAATGGCGATTCTAAAAATAATTCTCACTATTCCATTGGAAATTTAAAAACCCTTAAAAATACTTTCAGAACCTACATTCTTTATAAAGAACAGGATAAAAAAGTTACCATTTTAGAACTAAGAATTGAATCTGACGATTAAAAAATTGTTAATTCCTATTCTTTACTATTTAAACCACTTACTTTTGTATCAAGAAAATTTCCAATCATGGATTACATTGATGAATTAATTAATATTGCTATAAAAGAAGACATTGGTGATGGTGATCATACCTCTTTGGCTTGTATTCCCAATGAAGCAAAAGGTAAGGCACAACTTCTGGTTAAGGAAAAAGGAATAATTGCCGGTGTTGAATTAGCCGGGAAAATATTTAAAAAAATTGATCCTTCTATCCAATTCTCAAATTTCATCAGTGATGGTGAAATTGTAAAAGTTGGTGATATTGTTTTTACCATAGAAGGATTCAGTCAATCCATTTTAAAAGCCGAACGCTTAGTGTTAAATTTTATGCAACGTATGAGTGGTATAGCTACCAACACTAATCGTTATGTGAAGTTATTGGATGGGTTAAACACTAAAGTTTTGGACACCAGAAAAACCACTCCCGGACTACGTGAGATTGAAAAAATGGCGGTTAAAATTGGAGGAGGTGTTAATCACAGAATGGGATTGTACGATATGATTATGTTAAAAGACAACCATATCGATTATGCCGGAGGAATTGCTGACGCTATCACCTCAACAAAGCACTATTTACACAAGAAAAATTTGGGTTTAAAAATTGAGATTGAAGCCAGAGATTTACAGGAGTTAAATGAAATACTCCAAACAGGTGGAGTTCATCGAATAATGCTGGACAATTTTTCTTTTGAAGATTTGAGAACAGCCGTAAAACTTATTAATGGAAAATATGAAACCGAAGCTTCCGGAGGAATTACTGACCTCACCATTAGAAAATATGCTGAGTGTGGAGTTGATTTTATTTCTGTTGGAGCATTAACCCATCAAATTAACAGTATCGATCTGAGTTTAAAAGCCTGCTAATTATTGAATAAGTTCATTAAAAAAATAGTAAAAACTAAACTGGTTCAGATACCTATTTCCTTATCCAAGAGGATAGTACTACCTGGATTTGATGGATTGCCGATTTATGATGTAATTAAATTTTTTATAACCGGAATACAAAAAAACTCGCTTACTACACGAGCCTCTTCTCTTGCTTTTAGATTTTTTCTGGCTTTGTTCCCAACCATTATCTTTTTATTTTCCATTATTCCATATATACCCATTCATAATTTCCACGAGCAATTACTGGAATTAATAAAACAGGTTTTACCTCAAAATGCCTACGATTTAACAGAATCTACCATAACAGATTTAATAAGTAATAAGCACAATGGTTTATTATCATTCGGTTTTCTTTTTGCTTTTTACTTAGCAAGTAATGGTGTTAATTCTATGATTATCGCTTTTAACGATTCTTATCATTCGGTAAAAAAAGGAAGTTTTATTATAACAAGACTACGTGCTCTGCTACTGCTGATTATTCTTACTTTATTAATGATTATTGCCATTGGCTTAATTGTATTTAGTGGAATATTTATTAACTATTTGGTCTCCCATAATTATTTGTACAATGATTATTCAATTTATGCTATTAAAATTGGCAAATTTCTTATTCTCCTGTTTCTGTTCTTTTTAGGAATTTCATCCATTTATTATATTGGTAATACCAGAAGTAATAAATTCCGGTTTATTTCTGCAGGTTCTACATTAGCTACCTTATTAAGTATTTTGCTTTCTACCGGATTTGCCTATTATGTAAACAACTTTGCTACTTATAACAAAGTTTATGGCTCAATTGGAACATTAATTGTAGTGATGCTTTGGCTATATTTTAATTCTTTAGTACTTTTAATTGGTTTTGAATTAAATGCAAGTATTAGCCATGCAAAAACATTAAAAAAAATTAACAACAACTAATCAATAAAAAAATAATTATGAAAAAAATACTATTAATACTACTCATTTCATTAACAGGTGTAAGCGGAATGTTAGCCCAAAAAACAGTTGGAGGAGTTACTATGCCGAGAAAAGTTATGATTGGAGGAAAGGTTTTGATGTTAAATGGTGCAGGAGTTCGTGAAAAATTCTGGATAGATATGTATGCCTGTGCAATTTATGTAAAACAACAAACACACGATGCCAAATTAATTATAAATGAAGACGAATATGAATCAA
>CAYRAD010000180.1:0-5786 GCA_964422135.1 uncultured Vicingus sp. | reverse complement strand
TTGAAAAGAAGAATGTTGTGCCACTTACTTTTAAAGAAAAACTTAAACTTAAACTACACATGTCGGTATGTGAGGCGTGTAAATCCTATCAAAAACAAAGTGAATTGATTGACCTGTATTTTGAGCACAATAAGGATACTGATGAAGAAGTAACACCGATAATTAAAAACAATGAACTTAAAAGTACGGTAATCACAAAAATAAATAATCGCGAATGAAGCATTTCATTCATATACTATTTTTCTTATTGGCACTTAATTTACCTGCTCAGGAACAAGCGATTCTGGATAATTTCAGGATTTATAATTTAGACGGAAAAGTTTTGCTGAACTGGCAAATAGTTCAGGGGAGTACTTGCTATGGAATAGGTATATCCAGATCTGTTAATCAATCGGAGTTTATTGAAATAGGAAATATAGCAGGAGTTTGTGGCTTTTCTAATGACCCGCAGGGCTACCAGTTTATAGATGAAAATCCGATAAAGAATCAAGTTAATCAGTACCGGCTTGATTTGGGAGGTTACGGTTTTTCTAAAATCCTGGAGATTGAAATTAACGAAGAACCAAGAGTTGATTTACAGCTTTTTCCTAATCCTGTAACTTCAACATCAAAACTCTACTTCGAGAATAAAAAGCATAAGAAACATTTTCTATACATCTTTAATAGTACTGGAAAATTGATGGATTCACCAACTACTAGCTCAGATTATTTTGATATTCATGCGAATTCTTATCATTCTGGAATTTATCTTTATACGCTGAAATCCATATCTGGAGAAGTTTTAACCACAGGTAAATTTATTATTCGATAAATAAATAATATTTTTTTGTCAGGAAATAAATAACTCACCGTCTATTCTTCCAAACAATTAAAACTTGGAAGAATGAATTCAAAAACTAAAAAAAGATTAAAAATATTTCTAATTATGGTTGCTACCGGATTAGTAATAACCGGAGGAATTATAATTTACATGTTTAACATGCCACACAGAAATGTTCAAAACACTTCAACAGATTACTCAATAAGGGTAAAAGAAGTGGTCAACGAATATTTAACTGATGCTGATAAAGCCAATAATAAATACTTGGATAGTGAAGGAGAATCAAAAATATTAGAAGTTACAGGAATGGTATCGAGTATCACAGAGGATTTCAATAAACAAAAAGTGGTGCTGTTAAAAGCTAAGGATTTAGAAGCAGGAGTGAGTTGCACTTTTATTGCAGGTACTAACGAATCTGCATCCACACTAAAAGAAGGAGATAAAGTAACCATTAAAGGAGTAATTCGGTCAGGAGCTTCTTATGATGAAGATTTGGAAATGTACGAAAATGTTATCATGGAAAAATGCAGTATTGCATCAAAATAAAATCAAAATAAATTAATCTATAAATTATAAAAACAAAAAAAATGAAAAGGACAATTTTAACAATAGTAGCAGTTTCAGCAATATCTTTAACTGCAATTTCTCAGAAATTAGTAACTAAAAAATCACACATCAATATTTATTCACATACTGTTGCAGAGGATATAAAAGCTAATAACGTTAAAGCAGTAGGAACTATCAATACAGAAACAGGCGGAGTTGTGTTTTCGGTTCCTATGCAAAGTTTTGAATTTGAGAAAGCGTTGATGCAAAAGCATTTTAACAGTCCTAAATTTCTGGACACAAAAGCTTATCCTAAAGCTAAATTAAAGGGAAAAATTACAGATATGAACGCTGTTAATTTTAAAAAGGATGGGTCTTATAATGTTACAGTTAAAGGAGAAATGACTATGCACGGGGTAACAAAATCAATTACTGAAAAAGCTACTATTACTGTAAAAAATGGAAAAGTTTCCGTGTCAAGTAAGTTTAATATGGTGTTAGCTGATTATAAAATTGCATTTGAAAAAGGTAAACCTTCTACTAACATAGCTAAGGAAGTTAAAATTAGTTTAGAAGCCAGTTATTAATCTAAAATTTAATAAATCATGAAAGGTATAATCATATTAACATTACTTCTTACAGTGGGGATAATTTTTTCATTTAAAAGCTCAACTGTAGATTTTACCGAAGATACGCCCAATGGAATTCAATTTCATAAAGCATCATGGAATGAGGCACTTGGCTTGGCTGAAAAACAAAATAAACTAGTGTTTCTGGATATTTATGCAACCTGGTGTAGGCCATGCAAAAAATTAAAAGCCAGTACTTTTTCCGATGTAGAAGTGGGCACATTTTACAATCAGAATTTTATTAATGTTTCTTTGGATGGAGAAAAAGGTGAAGGACTTAAACTGGCTCAAAAGTATAATGTAAGGGGCTATCCAAGCTTATTATTTTTGGATGCATCAGGAAACATTGTTGCTAGGACAACCGGATACCGAAATGTGGGAAAATTTATTGAATTAGGAAAAGAAGTGAAAACATCATTAAGCAAAAAATAATTCTACCATGAGGTTAAAGAAAATCCCATTGTTCAATCCGATTTTTTAATTGATGAAGATTAGAACATTTTCAGAACTCATTATGGTAGCGATTTTAGCGACCACATAAAAAAAGATGTTTTGAATTGGAAATAAAATTAATGAGAACGATAACAATAAATATAATGATTCTACTAATGGCATATAATTCAGGTAAATTGCCGGCACAAAATAATTATAAAAAAGTAAATGAAGCCAAAGGTTTACCCGTAGGTGAGGTGGTTGAAAACTTTAGTGCCAAGGATGTGAATGATTCTACCTATTCTTTAAATGAAGATTTGAAAAGAGGTCCGGTAGTGTTGATTTTTATCAGAGGGCAGTGGTGCCCTGTCTGCAACCGACACATGAGTTATTTGCAAGATAGTTTACAAATGGTTTACAACAAGGGAGCAAACGTAGTCGTTGTTTCACCTGAGAAACCTGAATACATTGAGGAAACCATTAAAAAAACAGGAGCCGAGTTTACCATTTTGTATGATGAAGGACAAAAGATTTCTGATTACTTTGATGTCACTTTTATTCCTGATGGTAAAACCAAGCTTGTTTATAATACGGTGTTGGGAGCTAAATTAAAAGAATCTCATACCGATGATACTGAACGATTACCTATTCCGGCAACATTTATTATCGGAAAAGATAATAAAATTGTATGGCGACAGTTTGATCCTGATTATAAAAATCGATCTGCAATTAGTGATATTATTAAAAATATACCTGTTAATTAAGTCATGAAACAAATTATACTTATACTGTTCACTTTATCTCTCTTTTCGTTTAACAACAGAGATGTAGCATCATCACATTCGTTATTTAAAATAGAGAGAAGTAAAGATGCTAATCAGATATTTTATAACTTAAACACTATTAATAACAATAAATTAAATCCCGAAAATCCGATTAACATTTATTGGATTAGAAAAACAGAAGGAGGAAAAATAAAACCCTTAACATGGATACAAAAGCATTATGCTTATGGTGTAGATTACACCTATGCATCCGAGAATTTTGCAAAATTCCATTTTGTATCGTATAACAAAAGAGATTTTATTCTTAAAAGAGATAAAACTGGAGATTTTAAAGTTTTCACACAATTAAATAACAAAGAAGTTGAAGTAAATCGTATTTTTATACAAATTGATGGTGGTACATTTTGGTTTCCAAATATTTCACATGTTGAATTACACACAAAAGATCCGTTAACACATAAAAATATAGTAGAAATAATAGTTCCATAATCAATTTTTGCATAAAAACAACATCAACTTTTTAATGGAATGGGGTTGGGAACAAATTAATTTTTAACTTTACATCAGCTATTAAATTATAATGGACTATTCTATAATAAAAAATAAAATAATTAAATTCATTAACTCCGGAATCGGAAGAAATGAAGTGATTCGTCAGGATAAACAACCGGAGGAATTGCTTAAGGAGTTTGATTTTTCTATTAATAAAGAAGGGGAAAGTCAGGAGGAAATATGTTCTATTATTGATCAAATTATTCAATCGAGTGTCAATACAAACCATCCTTTGTTTATGAACCAAATGTATGGTAAACAAAATCCGATGAGCATTTATGGTGATTTGTTGACCACTCTTTTAAATACATCTATGTACACATACGAAGTGGCTCCGATGATGACCTTGATTGAAAAGGAATGTATTTCAAAACTGAGTAAAACCGTTTGGAATAATGCTGGTGATGGAGTTTTTACACCAGGAGGAAGTATTTCAAATATGATGGGAATAATGCTTGCTCGTAATAATAAGTTGGAAAATTGTAAGAAAGAAGGTTTATATAACGCACCAAGATTCAGTATTTTTATTTCTGACCAGGCACATTATTCCTTTTTAAAAGGAGCTGTTTTTATGGGCTTTGGAAAAGACAGTATTGTTAAAATTAAAACCAATAAAACAGGTCAAATCGACATTGCTTCCTTGCTTGCAGAAATAGAAAATGAAAAACAAAAGGGCAATGTTCCATTATTATTAGTTGGAGTTGCAGGTACTACTTTTTCAGGTGTTTATGATGACCTAGATGTTTTGGCAGAAATTGCTCAGTCAAATGATATGTGGTATCATGTTGATGCAGTTTATGGAGGTTCTTTGCTATTTTCTAAAAAGGAATCATCAAAATTCTCGGGAATAGAAAAAGCCGATTCTGTTTCGTGGAACTTACACAAGATGATGGGGGTTCCGTTGGTATGTGCTACGTTTTTGACCAAACAAAAAGGGATATTAAATGAGGCATTTGCTATGGATGCAGATTATTTATTTCACGATACGAAAGCAGATTATGACCTGGGACAAAAATCGTTACAATGTGGCAGGAGGGTTGATGCACTTAAGCTGTGGCTGGCATGGAAACATGATGGAGAACTAGGCTTTGAAAAGAGAGTTGAAAAGTTGATGAACCTAGCTTCAATGTTTGTAGCTAAAATCAGCAAGGAGGAAAATATGGAGATTTTGTGTCAGCCGGATTCACCAATTGTTATTTTCAGAATATTAGATATCGATTTTGACAAGGTAGAAACAAATATGCTGAACAAAATTGTAAGGGATAAGATTTTTAAAGAAGGGGAGATGCTTTTTAATTATGCCGATTTTAAAGGAAATACCTACTTACGTTGTGTGATTTCTGATCCTGACATGCAGGAAAGTGATATTGACAATATCATATCGAAAGTTCAGGAAACCGTTAGTTTTGTGAAAGCACAAATTGAATCATCTTTTATTTCATTAAATGTATAATACTGCTACCATAATTGCCTTGGCATGGCCAGATACAAAAGTGGTAAAAGAAGGGAAATGGTACGATGTGCCTATGGAATGGTTGGGGATTATCAGAAATAATTATTACAAGGCAGGTCATGCTGCATTTTTATTAATCGACAATAAAAGTGGTGATGTTCATTATTTTGATTACGGACGTTACCATACACCATCACAACACGGTAGAGTGAGGGATAGGGAAACTGACCCTGATGTTGCAGTTAACATTAAAGCTGTTATCCAAAATGGAATCATCACTAATTTGGAAGAGATATTGTTGGAAAGATATAACAATAAAGCCTGTCATGGAGAAGGAAAACTAACGGCAGCAATGGTTAATAATATTGATTTTAAAAAAGCTTATGCTAAAGCTAAAGCTTTACAAAACAGAGAGGACATTCCCTACGGACCTTTTAAACTTAATGGTTCCACATGTTCAAGACTTGTCACACAGGCTGTATATGCATCTACCAATACTTCGTTAAGCAAACTACGTGTACATGTTACATATACAGCTTAGTCAATACCACGGTCAACACAATGATTGC
>CAYRAD010000179.1:0-5858 GCA_964422135.1 uncultured Vicingus sp. | reverse complement strand
TGTATCGAGAACTAGTTTAAATACCAAAACTCCTATTCTCGATACGAATTTCACTATTGAAAAGAGTGAAATTCACTCGAATTGACAGAATTTTGTTAAAATGCACAACGGGTTTAGTTTTAATATTATGCCTCAGATTTTTGAGGTTTATCTAAAAGCACTTTTCTTGAAAGTTTTAATTTTCCTGTTTTAGGATCTACAGCTATTAATTTCACATCTATTAATTCACCTTCTTTCAAAACATCTTCTACTTTTTCAACTCTCTCCCAATTAATTTCTGAAATATGCAGTAAACCATCTTTTCCTGGAATTATTTCTACAAAAGCACCAAAGTTAGTAATGGATTTTACTTTTCCTTTATAAACTTCTCCAACCTCAGGAACAGCAGTAATTGCTTTTATTCTTGCTAAAGCAGCATTACTAGCCGTTACATCATTGGTCATAATAGACACTTTACCTTTATTGTCAACTTCTTCAATAGTAATTGTTGCACCTGTAGTAGCTTGTATTTCCTGAATAATTTTTCCTCCAGGTCCAATTACAGCACCAATCATTTCTTTTGGAATAGTTATTTGAATAATTCTTGGAGTATGTGGTTTGTAATCAGCATTAGGAGCAGAGATAGTTTTCATCATTTCTCCTAAAATATGTAATCTACCAGCTTGAGCTTTGTTTAATGCTTGCTCTAATATATCGTAAGATAAACCATCAACTTTAATATCCATTTGACAAGCGGTAATTCCATCTGTTGTTCCTGTTACTTTAAAGTCCATATCACCTAAATGATCTTCATCTCCTAAAATATCAGAAAGTATAGCAAATTTTTCATTACCACCATCAGTTATAAGTCCCATGGCAATACCAGAAACTGGTTTCTTAATTTTTACACCAGCATCCATTAAAGCTAAAGTTCCTGCACAAACTGTTGCCATTGATGAAGAACCATTTGATTCTAAAATTTCAGAAACGATACGAACAGTGTAAGGGTTTGTTTCATCAAAGGGAACCATAGGTTTTAAAGCTCTTAAAGCTAAGTTACCATGACCAATTTCTCTACGGCTGGTTCCTCTATTTGGACGAGCTTCACCAGTTGAGAATGATGGGAAGTTATAATGCAACATAAATCTTTCAGTTCCTGAAGATGTAACTTCATCAATCATTTTTTCATCCATTTTATTACCTAAAGTAACGGTGGTTAATGATTGAGTTTCCCCTCTTGTAAAGATTGCAGACCCATGTGCTGCTGGTAAGTAATCGACTTCGCTCCATATCTGTCGGATTTCATCTAATTTTCTTCCGTCTAATCTTATTCTATCATCCAAGATAACTCTTCTTACAGCTTCCTTTTGCACTTTTTTAAAATACTGACTGATTAAAAATTTATCAGCTTGTTCTTCTTCCGATAAAGTAGCAACAAATTCATCTTTTACAGCTCCGAATTTTTGACCTCTGATTGCTTTATCTGCAATTGATTCAGCAGCAATTGTTTTACATTTATCAAAACAAGCAGTTTTTAACCTATTGAAAAGATCTTCATTACTTCTTTCGTGATCGTAAGTTCTTTTAGTTTTAGCTTTTTCAATCTCACTTGCTAAATCCAATTGTAATTGACATTGAATTTTTATTTCTGAGTGAGCAAACTTAATTGCTTCTAACATTTCTGTTTCAGAAATTTCCAGCATTTCACCTTCAACCATCATGATATTGTCTATAGTTGCAGCAATTATCATATCTATCGTTGATACTGCCATTTGAGATGGAGTAGGGTTAACTATTAGTTTTCCATCAACTTTACCAACTCTAACTTCAGATGCTGGTCCGTTAAAAGGAATATCAGAAACAGCTATTGCTGAGGAGGCTGCTAAACAAGCTAATGCATCCGGTTTCACATCATCATCATAAGAAATCAATTGAACCTGTACTTGAGTATTGGCATGATAGTCATCGGGGAATAATGGTCTTAAAGCCCTGTCAATTAATCTACATACTAATATTTCGTTATCATGTGGTCTTGCCTCTCTTTTTAAGAAACCTCCCGGTATTTTACCCGAAGCGGCAAATTTCTCTTTATAATCTACTGTTAATGGTAAAAAATCCATATCCTCACCAGCTTCATTGTCTGATACAACTGTAGCGAGTAACATGGTTTTCCCCATTTTTACAACAACAGAACCATGGGCTTGTTTAGCCAATTTTCCTGTTTCAATTTCGATGGTCCTTCCATCACCTAACGTGTAGGATTTTTTAATTCCAATTTTTGACATAATTTTTAATTGATTGTCCACCTGAGGTGGACAGATTTATAATAAGACTTTATACTATTTTCTATTTTTAATGTACAATATCTATTTTGTTTTTAATAAGTTCTAATAAAAAAGGGGAGTGTGCAAATTTTTGCGTGCCCCCCTTTAATTCATGATTTTAGTTGTATTGAGTTTTCAACACTTATTTTCTAATTCCCAGATCAGCTATCAACTCACGATACTTAACAATATCTTTATTTTTATAATAAGTTAGCAAACTTTTTCTTTTTCCTACTAAATCCATCAACGCCTTTTGTGTGTTAAAATCTTTTTTGTTCTTTTTTAAATGTTTTGTTAAGTGGTTTATTCTATAAGAGAACAAAGCAATCTGTGCTTCAGTAGATCCAGTGTTTTTTTTATCTCCACCGTACTTTTTAAAAAATTCCTGTTTTTTTTCTGTTGTTAAATACATTCCAAAATTAAATTTAATGTTTATTATGTATAATTTTTAATCCCGATAATTATCGGGCTGCAAATTTAGGTAAATTATTGAGATAATACCCTAATTATTAAATAATTTGATAGAAAGAGCAATTTTTTCTTTTAGTTCATTCCTTGAAACAATGTAATCAAGAAATCCGTGTTCTAAAACAAATTCGGAAGTTTGAAAGCCTACGGGCAAATCTTTTCCAATGGTTTCTTTAACTACTCTTGGACCTGCAAATGCTATTAAAGCCCCGGGTTCTGCAATATTAATATCGCCTAACATAGCATAGGAAGCAGTAACACCACCAGTTGTCGGATCAGTTAATAAAGAAATGTATGGTATCTTTGCTTTTGCTAGTAGGGATAGTTTTGCAGCTGTTTTTGCCATTTGCATTAGAGAATAAGCGGCTTCCATCATTCTTGCTCCACCGGATTTGGAGATCATTAAAAAAGGAATTTTTTTCTTAATACAGTAATTAATTGCTCTGGCAATTTTTTCACCAACAACCGAACCCATTGAGCCACCAATAAAACCAAAATCCATGCAGGCAATTACAATATCCTGTTTTTCTATTTTACCTACAGCAGTTCTTACGGCATCTTTAAGATGGGTCTTAGATTCAGTATCTTTAATTCTATCAACATATTTTTTGGTATCTTCGAATTGCAGAGGGTCTCCTGATATAATATTTGTATTTAATTCCTTATATTTATTATTATCAAAAAGGATTTTAAAGTAGGTTAATGAATCTATTTTACCATGGTAGGAGCATTGAGAGCATACAGAATAATTCTCTATGTCCTCTTCATGTGTAACAACGTGCTTACATTTCGGACATTTGTTCCACAATCCTTCTGGTGTTTCTTTTTTTTCGTTGGTTGGAGTTACAACGCCTTTTTTTCTTCTTTTAAACCAAACCATATTTAAGTGATTATGATTACACTAAAGTATTAATGTTGTTTAAATCTTCAAAAGCTTTTTTTAACCTGTTTTTAAAGGCTATTTCACCTTCCCTTAACCAAGCTCTGGGATCGTAATATTTTTTATTGGGTTTATTTTCTCCTTCAGGATTTCCAATTTGCGATTGGAGGTAAGCATTTTTTTCTTTCATGTAATCTCTCACCCCTGATGTAAAAGCATATTGCATATCAGTATCAATATTCATTTTTATTACTCCATAAGATATGGCTTCCCTGATTTCCTCAAGAGTTGAACCGGAACCACCATGAAAAACAAAATCTACAGGATTATGATCAGTATTAAATTTGTTCTGAATATAATCTTGTGAGTTTTTTAATATTTTAGGTGTTAGCTTAACATTACCAGGTTTGTAAACTCCATGAACATTTCCAAATGATGCTGCAATAGTAAATTGCTTACTTATTTTTGATAGTTCTTCGTAAGCATAAGCAACTTCTTCAGGTTGGGTATATAGCAACTTATTATCTACATCTGAATTGTCAACTCCATCTTCTTCTCCACCAGTAATACCTAATTCAATTTCTAAAGTCATGCCGATTTTAGACATTCTTTCTAAGTATTTTTTACAAATTTCAATATTCTCTTTTATTGGCTCTTCCGATAGATCTAACATGTGAGAACTATACAAAGGTTTTCCGGTTTCAGTATAGAATTTTTCACCAGCAGCTAAAAGCCCATCAATCCAAGGTAATAGTTTCTTTGCACAATGGTCGGTATGGAGAATTACAGGAACTCCATATGCTTCTGCTAATAAATGAATATGTTTAGCTCCGGCAATTGAGCCAAGAATTGCTGCTTTTTCATTTTCATTATTTAATCCCTTACCTGCATTAAAACGGGCACCTCCATTAGAAAATTGGATTATAACAGGCGAATTTAATTCTTTGGCAGTTTCCATTACTGCATTTACAGAGTCATTGCCAATAACATTAACAGCAGGCAATGCGAAATTTTTTTCTTTTGCTAATCGAAAAACTTTTTGGATTTCTTTTCCGGAAACTACACCCGGGTTAATTTTTTTACTCATTGCAATGATAGTTTTGAATGCCAAAGTTAATATAAAATTAAAAGCCCAATGGATAATTATTCAATAAATTATTAAAGAATCTTGAATTTTAAAAAATGGAAATAAGTTTTATCGGAATGTTCAAATTAGAATGGATAACCTATTCCTAAGTTCAATGTTGGAGATTCCCAATTAAGGTCAATATTTTTTGGATTACTTTTAGATGGATCCTTCAATTTAGCTGCTAAATCGAATCTTATCAGGAAAAAATTAAAATCTAACCGAAGTCCAACACCTATACCTATTGCAATGTCTTTCCATAATTTATTCATTTTAAATTCGGCATTAGGTCTTCCTTCATCAGGTTTTAATATCCAAATATTACCGGCATCCACAAAAGCAGCACCTTCAAATAATTTGGTAATATCGAATCGATATTCAAGATTCCCTTCTATTTTTAATTCTCCAATCTGGTATAACGAATTACTAATTATACTATCAGGTAAAGTTCCGGGTCCCAATGATCTGGCTTGCCATGCTCTTATGCTATTTGCACCCCCGCCATAGTAACTTTTTTCAAAAGGTAATACATCTAAGTTTCCATAAGGTTTTCCAACTCCAACATTTAATCTTTGTACAAAAGATGCGGTTTTTCTTTGGTAATAATGTCTGTAATCAAAATCGGTTTTAATATATTGTGAATACCTAATATTGAAAATGGTATAGCTTTCCGTTTCTGGTGAATCATATGGCTTTTTAACCATTTTATTTATTGCAGATTGTATATTTCCGGCAAATTCAGCATCAAATTTAAAATAAGAAAAGTCTGTTATTTTATTAATTCTTTGATTATTATAAATAAACCGATATGATGTAGAATTAATAAAATGGTCTTTATAACTATTTAAAATAAATGGATTATCTTCATTGTCAATTCTTTCTTGAAAAGATGCAGTAGGATTTAAGTAAATTACACTGATATTCACAGGGTTAATAAAATGTTTTTTAAAACGGGTTTCGTTCCAGAAATAACCAAAAGATACCTGGATAAGTTCTCTTAAATATTCGGGTCTTTTTTGAAAGTTAAATAATGCATTCAGATTTGTTTTGGGGTTAGCTCTTTGAGAAAATTTTTCAAGGT
>CAYRAD010000178.1:0-5869 GCA_964422135.1 uncultured Vicingus sp. | reverse complement strand
CAAATATTCTTCTATAGGAGCACAACTACAAATTAAATTTCTATCTCCATAACCATCATTCACTCTACCCACTGTTGGCCAGTATTTGGCTTCTTTTATCCAGCTTAAAGGAGTAACAGCTTGTTCTTTTGAATATGGATGATTCCAATCAGCTTCAAGAATTGAATTTAACGTATGTGGTGCATTTTTTAAAGGATTGTTTTCAGCATCCATTTTCCCTTCTGCAATAGCATCAATTTCTTTACGAATAGAAACCATAACTTCTATAAATCGATCTAGCTCTTCTTTGCTTTCACTTTCTGTTGGCTCTATCATTAATGTATCATGAACTGGAAAAGAAATAGTTGGTGCATGGAAGCCATAGTCCATTAATCGTTTAGAAATATCAGTTACATCAACATTGTTATCTTTAAATTGCTTACACTTTAAAATCATTTCGTGAGCTACTCTTCCATTCACATTGGTATATAAAATTGGATAGTAACTGTTCAATTTTGCTTTTAAGTAATTCGCATTTAGTATTGCGAATTGAGTTGATTTTTTCAATCCTTCAGTACCTAACATTTTAATGTAAGCGTAAGAGATTAAACAAACGTAAGCACTTCCAAAAGGTGCAGAAGATACTCCTGTTATGGCTTTTTCTCCACCAGTTTTAACAAATGAATTACTAGGCAAAAAAGGCGTTAAGTGTTTAGCAACGCCTATTGGTCCAACTCCTGGTCCACCACCACCGTGTGGAATAGCAAAAGTTTTGTGTAAATTTAGGTGACAAACATCTGCACCAATATTGGCAGGATTGGTTAAAGCAACTTGAGCATTCATATTGGCACCATCCATGTAAACTTGTCCACCATAACTGTGTATGATGTCGGTTAATTCCATAATGCTTTCTTCAAACACACCGTGTGTTGAAGGATAAGTAACCATTAAACAAGCAAGATTGTCTTTGTGCTCTTCAGCTTTTGCTCTTAAATCATCTACATCTATATTACCATTTTCGTCACATTTGGTAACCACTACTTTCATGCCTGCCATTACAGAACTTGCCGGATTTGTTCCGTGTGCTGATGCTGGTATTAAAGATATATTTCTATTAAAGTCACCACGACTTTGATGGTAAGCTCTAATTACCATCAATCCAGCATACTCTCCTGAAGCACCAGAGTTTGGTTGTAACGAAACAGCATCAAATCCGGTAATTTCAGCTAAATCATTTTCTAAACCTTTCAACATTTCCTGATAACCTTGAACTTGATCTAATGGTGCAAAAGGGTGAACATTTGTCCATTCTTCCCTGCTTAATGGTAATAGCTCAGATGCTGCATTTAATTTCATGGTACATGAACCCAGAGAAATCATGGAATGTGTTAGGGATAAATCTTTATTTTCCAATCTTTTGATGTAACGCATCATTTCGGATTCTGAATGATAAGAGTTAAATACATCGTAAGTTAAGTAGCTTGATTTTCTTGTTAAATCAGCAGGAATCGAATCTATTTTTTTATCGAAACGAGTTATTTTAGAATTTTTTAGCTCAGCAAAAATGGATGCGATTTCTTCAATGTCTTTTAATCGTTCTGTTTCACCAACACTAATAGTAACAGTAGTTGAAGTGTAATAAAGATTGATTTCTTTAGCTAATGCTAGTTGATTTAATTTTTTTAGTTCTTCTCCACTTAATTCATAAGTCAAGGTGTCGAAGAAAGTTGCATTTACTCTTTTAAAACCTAATTGGTCTATATAAGTTCCTAAATCAGCGGTCAAATTATTGATTTTAGTAGCGATGTTTTTTATTCCTTTTGGTCCGTGATAAACAGCGTACATTCCGGCCATAACAGCTAATAAAACCTGAGCCGTACATATATTTGAGGTAGCTTTGTCTCTTTTAATGTGTTGTTCTCTGGTTTGTAAAGCCATCCTCAAAGCTTTATTGCCTTGCTCATCAATAGAGATACCTATAATTCTTCCTGGAATTGCTCTTTTGTAATTATTTTTTGTTGCAAAATATGCAGCATGAGGGCCTCCATAGCCCATTGGCACACCAAATCTTTGGGTAGAACCAACAACAACATCAGCATCCCATTCTCCAGGAGGAGTCAACAATGCTAAACTCATTAAATCGGCAGCAACAACAACGATACTTTCGTTAGCATGGGCTTTTTCAACAAAGTTTTTATAATCTACAACATTTCCCGTAATATCAGGATACTGTAAAATAGCACCATAAACTTTTTCTGTAAAATTAAAAGTAGTGGCATCACCAATTATTAATTCTATTCCAAGTGGTTCAGAACGAGTTTTTAAAACATCAATGGTTTGAGGGAAACATTTATCAGAAACAAAAAATTGATTGGCTTCATTTTTTTTGGCATTTTTACTTCTGTTCTTTAGCCCCATTATCATGGCTTCAGCAGCAGCAGTTCCTTCATCTAATAAAGAAGAATTCGCTAATTCCATCCCAGTTAAATCTAAAATCAATGTTTGGAAATTTAGTAATGCTTCTAATCTGCCTTGAGAAATCTCGGCTTGGTAAGGAGTGTAGGCAGTGTACCAACCTGGGTTTTCAAAAATATTCCTTTTTATTACTGATGGAGTAATAGTATTGTAATATCCTAAACCTATATAAGATTTGAACAATTTATTTTTCTTTCCTAATTCGTTGATATGATTTAAGTATTCATATTCAGACATTGGTTCATCTAAATTTAATTCGTTTTTTAAACGAATCTTAGCGGGTATTGTCTGATCAATTAATTCATTTATTGAAGTTACTCCACAGGCGGGAAGCATTTCTTTTAAATCGCTTTCTCTTGGACCAATGTGTCGAGTGTAAAATTTATCTGTAGCCATAATGTGATGTGTTATTTTTTAAAAAAGGTTAACAAAAGTAATAAAAGAAAAATACAAAAAATATGATTTTACACAAGCTTATAAAAATTATGTTTTGATAATATAAGAAGGAGTAACGTGTTGAAATTAATTGTTTCCAGAAATGGAATTTGTCGATTCAAATAGAATATTAAGCATAGCCTTAATTTCAGCAATTTTAGTAATTAAGTTTCGGTTTTCTTCAGCACCATTACCAACAATAATAATGTCAGCTCCAGCTTTATAAATTTCTTTAGCAGCTTCAGGAGTTCTTACTCCTCCGCCAATAATTAAAGGGATTGATAAATTTGCTTTGGTTTGTTTAACCATTTCATTGGAAATGCATTTTTTTGCTCCGCTTCCACCATCAATGTAGGTTAATTTCATTCCTAAATATTCTCCTGCCAAGGCAGTTGTTGCAGCAATGCCTGCTTTATTGTAAGGAATTGGGCTAGTGTCACTCACATAAATAGCGGTGGTTTGAGTGCCACAATCTACCAGCAAATAGCCAGTAGGGATTACTTCCAAATTTGTTTTATTAATCATTGGAGCAGCAATCACCTGACTTCCAATTAAATATTCTGGATTTCTTCCTGAGATTAAGGAAAGAAACAAAATTGCATCTGCATGTTTGGAGATTTGATCAGGACTTCCTGGAAAAATGATGACAGGTTTTGATGAATTATTTTTAATGAGTTGTATCGTTTCATTTATATCGCCATTGGTAATGATGCTTCCCCCAACAAAAAAGTAATCAACAGCAGAATTATTGCATACTTCAATCGTTTTTAATAATTCGGAATTGGTTTGCTTGTCAGGGTCAACTAATACACCAAACATTTTTTTGCCAATTTTACTATTGTTTAAAATGGTTGGATATATGGAGTTGTTTTTGCTCATTATTCGACAAAATTATGATTTTAACTCGAAATAATTTTCAAATAGCGTTTTTCAAAGTGATGTGAGAACTTGGATATAGTTGAACAGGCTCGCTATTCCAAAATGAATTTACAGTGTATAAACTAAAATGAAATCTTCAATTTTTTCCCAAGTCATTGGTATTTCTTTTTTAAAATCAAGCATTTTTATTTTCCCTTTAAAGCTATTTTTGTTTTCCGAAAATTCTTCAATAAAAAGATTTTCAATAAAAAGGACTTCTTTTTTGCCGTAATATTTGTACAAAGCTTCTTTAGCTCCCCAATAAATAGATAGGTCAGTTAAAGATGTTACGGTTTTAAGGTCGGAAGGGTTTAAAAACTTATGTTTGATGCGTTCTACTTTTTCTGATATTTTTTCAATGTCAATACCGCAATCTGTTTTTTCATTAATTGAAATTGCCACAAATTCATTCGAATGAGAAATAGAAATAAACCAGTCATTATCTAAATGTGGTTTTCCTAAATCGTCATAAAAAATCGTTACTCCATCAAAAAAATTGCATAATAAAAGTCTTACAGCTAACCATTGTTTTAATCGCTGTTGGTTTTTAGTTTCTATAACCGTAGAAGTATCAAATCCTTTACGTTCAAGAAGATTGATTAATTCTTCTTTCGTTTCAGTAATCTTCCAAATACCAACTTTGGAGTGATTAGAGGTATTTTTTATTTCATAAATAGGCATTTAACAAAAATGGTATTAGGTTATTCCTTAACTTTGCAATCCTTAAAATTATAAAAAACAATAACTAATGAGTACACAAGTGGAAAAATTACCTTACAAAGTTAAAGATATATCCCTAGCAGAATGGGGTAGAAAAGAAATTACTATAGCCGAAGCAGAAATGCCAGGTTTAATGAGTTTAAGAGAAGAATTTGGAGCATCAAAGCCATTGGCTGGGGCAAGAATTGCAGGATGTTTACACATGACAATTCAAACAGCAGTGTTAATAGAAACATTAAGAGCGCTTGGTGCTGAGGTCACTTGGTCATCTTGTAATATATTCTCTACACAAGATCAGGCTGCTGCTGCAATTGCTGCGACTGGCGTTCCTGTTTACGCTTGGAAAGGAATGAATGAAGAAGAATTTGATTGGTGTATTAATCAAACCATTATGGGTTTTAAAGATGGTAAACCATTGAATTTAATTTTAGATGATGGTGGAGATTTAACGAATATGGTTTTTGATAAATACCCAGAATTATGTAAAGACATCAAAGGATTATCTGAAGAGACGACTACTGGAGTTCATAGATTATACGAAAGAATGAAAAAAGGAACGTTAGTTATGCCTGCTATTAACGTTAACGATTCTGTTACTAAATCTAAATTTGATAATAAATATGGTTGTAGAGAATCGTTAGTTGATGCCATTAGAAGAGCAACTGATGTGATGTTGGCAGGAAAAGTTGCTGTCGTTGCTGGTTATGGTGATGTTGGAAAAGGTTCTTCAGCTTCTTTAAGAGGAGCAGGAGCAAGAGTGATTGTTACTGAAATTGATCCGATTTGTGCTTTACAAGCTGCAATGGATGGTTTTGAAGTTAAAAAAATGGATGATGCTTGTAAAGAAGCAAACATTATTGTTACTACAACAGGTAATAAAGACATTATTCAAGCCCGTCATTTTGAAAGTTTGAAAGACCAAACTATTGTTTGTAACATTGGGCATTTTGATAATGAAATTGACATGGCATGGTTAAATAAAAATTATGGCAACACAAAAGATACCATTAAACCTCAAGTTGACCAATACAATATTAATGGTAAAGTTATTTTTGTTTTGGCTGAAGGAAGGTTAGTAAACTTAGGTTGTGCAACAGGACATCCTTCGTTTGTAATGAGTAATTCATTTACCAACCAAACTTTAGCTCAAATTGAATTATGGAATAATTCAGCTGACTACAAAAATGAAGTATATATGTTACCAAAACACTTAGATGAAAAAGTGGCAAAGTTACACTTGGCCAAAATTGGTGTTGAATTAGATGTTTTAAGACCTGACCAAGCAGAATATATTGGAGTTACTGTTGAAGGCCCTTACAAACCTGAACATTATAGGTATTAA
>CAYRAD010000177.1:0-5893 GCA_964422135.1 uncultured Vicingus sp. | reverse complement strand
ACAACCTATACGGTTACAGGAACAACAGGAAGTTGTTCTAATACAGATCAAATAACGGTAACTGTTAATCCGTTGCCAACTGTAACTGCAAATGCCACCAATACAACAATTTGTAACGGTGATCCTGTTACTTTAACCGGTAGTGGGGCAACTTCATATTCCTGGGACAATGGTGTAACGGATGGAGTGCCATTCAATCCTTCATCAACAACAACATACACTGTTACGGGTACTGATGGCAACAACTGTCAGAATACCGACCAAATTACTGTTAATGTTAATGCTCTGCCAACTGTTGTTGCCAATGCATCTCCCGGTATAACTATTTGTAATGGAGACCCTGTTACTTTAACTGGTAGTGGAGCAACTTCCTACTCATGGGACAATGGTGTAACGGATGGAGTACCATTCAATCCTTCATCAACAACGACTTATACCGTTACTGGAACGGATGGTAACAACTGTGGAAATACCGACCAAATAACCA
Organism: uncultured Vicingus sp.; assembly: GCA_964422135.1. Taxonomy (GTDB): domain Bacteria; phylum Bacteroidota; class Bacteroidia; order Flavobacteriales_E; family Vicingaceae. Next base: position 5,406 of record CAYRAD010000177.1, on the reverse strand, counting down.
TTACGGTCAATCCATTACCAAATATTATAGCAACAGCCCTTCCGGATACTATTGTTTGCGTTGGTGATACTGTAACATTATCAGGTAATGGAGGGGTTTCCTATTCATGGGACAATGGAGTAACAGATGGTGTTCCATTTATTCCTGCTGCTACAACAACTTATACTGTTACCGGTATGGATGGCAATGGTTGCCAGAACACAGATCAGATTAATGTAAATGTTGTTTCATTGCCTACCGTTACTGCAAGTGCTTCTCCTTCTCCAAATATTTGCCTGGGAGATACAGTTACGCTCAATGGCGGTGGTGCTACTACTTATTCATGGGATAACGGTGTTACTGATGGTGTTGGTTTTACACCTTCAGCTACCACAACTTATACTGTAACCGGAACTGTTGGATCAAGCTGTTCGAATACAGATACCATAACTGTTTTTGTAAATCCTTTGCCTACGATAACTGCAAGTGCTACTGATACGGTTATTTGTGATGGTGATCAGGTTACCTTAACAGGAAGTGGTGCTACTTCCTACACATGGGATAATGGTGTTACAGATGGTGTTCCGTTCACCCCACCTGGAACAACAACTTATACGGTAACAGGAACTGATGGTAATAACTGCCAGAATACAGCTCAAATAACAGTTACTACCAATCCTTTACCAAACATTACAGCAACAGCTCAACCCGATACAATTATTTGTGCCGGAGACACTGTTACTTTATTCGGAAACGGAGGAGTTTCTTATATATGGGACAATGGTGTAACAGATGGAGTTGCTTTTAATCCTTCAAGTACAACAACATATACTGTTACCGGAACTGATGGTAATAACTGCCAGAATACGGCTCAAATAAGTGTTAGTGTTGTTTCCTTGCCAACCGTTACTGCAAGTGCTTCTCCTTCTCCAAATATTTGCCTGGGAGATACAGTTACGCTCAATGGCGGTGGTGCTACTACTTATTCATGGGATAACGGTGTTACTGATGGTGTTGGTTTTACACCTTCAGCTACCACAACTTATACTGTAACCGGAACTGTTGGATCAAGCTGTTCGAATACAGATACCATAACTGTTTTTGTAAATCCTTTGCCTACGATAACTGCAAGTGCTACTGATACGGTTATTTGTGATGGTGATCAGGTTACCTTAACAGGAAGTGGTGCTACTTCCTACTCATGGAATAATGGTGTTACAGATGGTGTTCCATTTACTCCAACTGCTACAACAACTTATACGGTAACAGGAACTGATGGCAATTCGTGCCAAAACACCGGGCAACTGACAATAACGGTAAATCCATTACCAACAATCATTATAAACGGAAATAGTATTTTATGTGATGGCGATTCTACTGTACTTACCGCTAGTGGTGGAACAAGTTATGTATGGAGTACTAATGATTCAACAGCTGTAATTAATGTTAGCCCACCTTCTACAACCACCTATGATGTTACGGGTACAGATGCTAACGGATGTAGTAATATTAGTCAAATTACAGTAACCGTATCTCCTCCACCAACAGTTTCTATTACAGGAACAAATACTATATGTTTTGGTAATTCCGTAACATTAACAGCGTCAGGTGGTGGTTCGTACATCTGGAACACTGGAGATACAACGACAATAATTAATGTTAATCCAATCGACACCACTGATTATTCAGTAATTACCTCAATAGGGAACTGTTATGATACTGCAGCTTATACCGTTAATGTTAATCCTCTGCCTAATATTAATGTAACACCAAGCCCTGACACCACATTAATTTTAGGTGAAAGTGTTGATTTAACTGTATCAGGAGGCACTTCATACATCTGGTATCCTGATGATAGCCTGAGTTGCAATACTTGTGATAATCCAACAGCTACACCTGGAGTAACAACCACATATTGTGTTGCTGTAACTAATAATGGTTGTGTAGATACAAGCTGTGTAAACGTTTATGTTGATATTATATGTGGAGAAGTTTTTGTACCTAACGCCTTTTCTCCAAATGGTGATAATATTAATGATTGCTTGAAGGTCTTTAATAACTGTATCGAAACCATGACTTTTAAAGTTTATGCACGTTGGGGAGAAATTGTTTTTGAAACAACAGATGTAAATGATTGCTGGGATGGTTCTTTTAAAGGAAAGGACTTGAATAATGCTGTATTTATTTATACATTAGAAGCGACTCTTATTAATGGTGAACAGATTTCTACAAAAGGAAATGTGTCTTTAATACGATAATATAAAAATGAAAAGAATTACGCTGATATTAGGTTTATTAATTTCTGTCAATTTAGTGTTTGCTCAAAAAAATGTTGAGTTTACTAAATCAAATTTCAAATCAGAACCAACCGGATATAAAACTGCTTTGAAGCATTTACAGGCAGGAAATGTTAAATACATGAGTCTTCTGTACAATAAAGCCCTGGATGAATTCTTAGCTGCCAATGAATTTAATCCGAATAACGCAGAATTAAATGCGAAAATTGGAGATTGCTACTTAAACTCAGCTGATAAATCTAAAGCTATCGATTATTTTAAAAAAGCATATGCTTTGGACATGAATATTGACGGTTATTATATTTTTATGATGGCAAAAGCATACCATATCAATAATAAATTTAATGATGCCATTAAATATTATCGCCTTTCTAAAACGAAAAAAAGCACCTTTGATCCAAGAGTTTTAAAAGAAGTAGATAAAAAAGTGAAAGAATGTACTTTCGCCAAGAAATTAATTAAAACTCCTATTAATGTTAAGATCGAAAATCTGGGTTCTGAAATAAATTCTGAGTATGAAGAATATGTTCCCGTAATTAATGCAGATGAATCTGAAATTTTCTTCACCTCCAGAAGACCTGAAACAGTTGGAGGAAATATTGATGTAGGATTAGGCGATTATTATGAAGATATTTATTATGCAAAAAAGGAAGATGGTAAATGGACAATTGCCGAAAACATGGGAGCACCTGTAAACAGCGAGTTTCATGATGCTACGGTAGGATTATCATTAGACGGGCAAAAGCTTTTTATATACAGGGATAATAGAAAAGGAATTGGAAACATTTATGTAACTGAAAAAAAAGGTAATACATGGTCAGAACCTACGGAACTTCCTGATCCGATTAATTCTAAAAGTAAAGAAACTTCCGCCTGTTATTCTCCTGATGGAAATACTATATATTTTGTTAGTAATCGATCAAACGGAAAAGGCGGAAAAGACATTTATAAAGCAACAAAAAATAACGAAGGTAAATGGGGAAATTTAGAAAATCTTGGTTCGGTAATAAATACCGCACAAGATGAAGATGCCGTTTTTTTACATCCTGATGGAAAAACACTTTATTTTAGCTCTAATGGCCATAATACTATGGGAGGATTTGATGTGTTTAAAAGCACTTACGAAAAAGGAAGATGGAGTACTCCTGAAAATATTGGTTATCCTGTTAATACCGCTGATGATGATGTGTTTTTTGTATTAACAGCTAGTGGAGATTATGGATATTATACTTCGATTAAAGCTGACGGAAAAGGTAAAAAAGATATTTATCGGGTAGCATTTTTAGATGAAATTAATAAACCTAAACTTACCCTTTTAAAAGGTATTATTTCCGATAGAAAAACTGGTGAGCCATTAGCTGCAACGATAGAAATTTATGATAACGATGAAGATAAACTCATTGGAGTTTTTGAATCAAACAGTGCTACCGGAAAATACATGGTTTCACTTCCAGCAGGACGTAATTATGGGATAAGTGTTAAAGCTCCCGGATATTTATTTTACTCTGAAAATTTTAATATCCCGAAAGATGCTGCCTATCGGGAAGTGGAAAAAAATGTGCAACTGGATAAACTCGAAGTAGGCAAAAAAGTAGTCCTCAAAAATATTTTTTACGACTACAATGAAGCATCGCTAAGAGCTTCTTCTTATAACGAATTAAACAAAATAATTGAGTTGTTAAAAACCAACCCCAAAATGAAAGTTGAATTATCAGCACATACCGATTCACGAGGAAGTGATGCCTACAACAATAAACTTTCTCAAGCCAGAGCCCAATCCTGTGTAGATTATTTGGTGGGTAAAGGCGTTGATAAAAACAGATTGATTGCCAAAGGATATGGGGAAAAACAATTAATCGTTTCTGATGCTGAAATAGAAAAATTAACATCTGAAGTTGAAAAAGAAGAACAACATCAAAAAAACAGACGTACAGAATTTAAAATTATAGCCAACTAATTATCACCTACTATGAAAAAATTAATTGCCATTTTTATTTTGATTGCTTTAAGCAAACTTGGATTATCTCAGGACATCCATTTTTCACAATCATATATGACCCCATTAGAATTAAATCCGGCTACTGCAGGTACAGAATTTGACATCAGGGCCATTCTAAATTACAGAACCCAATGGAATAGTGTATCATCCGAACCTTATGTAACCATGATGGCAGGATATGATATGAACTTCAAAAAATCGAGTAAATCAGGTTATTTTTCGGGTGGTATTTTCTTATACAATGATAAAGCGGGCGATTCTAAAATGAATCAAACCAATGCTAATCTGTGTGTTGCTTATAACGTTTTATTAGATGACCATAATACATTAGGTCTGGGTGTTCAAGGAGGATATTTTCAACGATCTATAGATTTTTCCAATTTAAAGTGGGGAAGTCAATACGATGGATATAAATACGACTCTCAAATAAGCTCTGGAGAAACAGCAAGTAGTTTATCCTCTAGTGCACCTGATTTTTCTTCAGGAATAGCATGGACTTATAAAAAAGGTGAACGTTATATGACCGGGAACGATCAGGTTTTAATGATATCGGGCATTTCAATTCAGCACATTAACAAACCAAAAACCGAATTACAGGCTATAGTTGACGACCCTTTATTTTACAGATGGGTGGGCCACGTATCGGGTATTGTAGGTGTGCCTAACAGTCCTCTTTCGATTATGCCATCAGCTGTTTATTTACACCAAGGAAGTTTAAATGAAATAATGTTGGGAGCCAATGTGGCTTATCGTTTTAAAGAAGCCTCAAAATATACAGGAAATTTAAAAGGTGGAGCTATGGGTATTGGTGCAGCATACCGATTAAAAGATGCTTTTATCATTACCTCATTTTTAGAAATTTCTAATTATACAATTGGTATTAGCTACGATTTAAACACCTCCTCATTAAGTAACGCATCAAAAAGTTTTGGAGCATTTGAGGTCGCCTTACGCTACGGTTTCCCTAATCCGTTTGGTGGTGCCAGAAGTTCAGCAAGATTTAAATAAATGTTTTAGTTTTTAGTTCTTTACGATAAAAAAGCCGAATAAACTTATTCGGTTTTTTTAATGATTACTATGTCTCGTCCTGAAATAGCGATACATTAAAACAATCGTGTAATGGGAACATCA
>CAYRAD010000176.1:0-5895 GCA_964422135.1 uncultured Vicingus sp. | reverse complement strand
TCCAACCTGTGGTAGTGGAGTTCCAGGTCCATTTACTTCAACTGATGTAAGTGGGCGTTTAGGTTTTAGAGCATGGTCCGATGGTGCAGTCTCGAGACCAGGATGGTCAATATCGTTAAGCTGTGTTGCTTGTGGTACTGGTCCGAATGCAACAGATGATAATGATTGTACTACAAATACTCCTGTTTGTGTGAGTACACCAATTGCAAGTACAAGTACTGGGCCAGGATTAACTTCAACATGTACAGGGTGTATAGTTTCAGAAAATTATTCAAGTTGGTACCATATACAAACGCAAACAGCGGGTTCATTTAATTTAACAATTACTCCAACTAATGGTACTGATGATTATGATTTTGCTTTATTTCAAGCAGCTAGTTGTGCTGCATTAGGCTCTCCAATACGTTGTTCTTATGCTGCAGGAAACACAACTACTGGAATGGTAAATTTAGCTGGAGACAATAGTGAAGATGTTACTGGAAATAGTTGGGTAGAAGATATTAATTTTGTGGCCGCAGGTGTTGATTTTTATTTAATGGTAAACGATTGGTCTGGTACTGGTGGAGGTTATACCCTAAATTGGGGAGGAACTACAAGCCTAGATTGTGTAGTTTTACCTGTTGAATTATTAGACTTTGAAGGTGTAGCATATGATGAATATATCGAATTAAATTGGAATGTAGCTACAGAATTAAGTTTAGAGCGATATGATATTGAAAAGTTAGTAAATGGTGAATGGATTAAAATTTTAGAAAGAAAACCTGAGGGTGACGATTCTTTTTATGCAATTACCGATATTTATCCTAAAAGAGGAGCAAATATTTATCGATTAAAATCGATAGATTTAAATGGTGAGTATAGCTACTCTGATGCTATAAGTGTTAATTTTAATAAAGAAATTTTTGATGTGATAATTACGACTAATGAAGTAAAAATTAATGCAACAGATGTTCCAATAAATTCAATAGAATTGTTTAATGTGCTTGGACAGGAAATTAATAATTTACCTTTAAAAATTCTAAATGAGGGAGAAAAGTATATACTTGATTTAGATCAATTACCTAATAATTCATACATCCTTCGCCTAAATAGTATAGAAAGTAGGCTTTTTGTAAAATATTATTAATTTCTTTTTGGCATTAATTTTAATGTCCAACTCCAAAGCAACAGCAAAACAGCTATTGCTGCACATATTCTACCAATCAAATCTCCATATTGAGTATAAAAGGTAAGTTTATCATTACTGTTTATCGTGTTGCTGATTACATCTTGTACCCACCAGTCAGTTGCATCAATCACATCTCCTCGCTGATTAATAAAACAGGATGTGCCTGTATTGGCACTTCTGGCAATACTTCTCCTGTTTTCAATTGCTCGTATGCGGGAGTAGGATAAATGTTGCTGATAACCGGGAGTATCGTCCCACCAGCCATCATTGGTGATGACAAAAATAAAGTTAGCACCTTTATCTACAAAAGTAGAAACGTATTCTCCAAATATTGATTCGTAACAAATTACAGGTGCAATACTTAAGTTTTTGGTAGTTAGATTTTTTGATTCTTTTTCTGTGCCATAGCTTACCATAGAACCTCCTAAACTAATTGCAAATTTTTCTAATGGAGCAAAAAATTGGGGATAAGGTAATTTCTCAACACCAAGCACCAATTTAGATTTATGATAGAGTTGAATAGTAGGGGATTTATCTATCAATAAACCAGTATTGAACACATCGTACCAACCACCGGAACTTTTATCTAACCGAGCAGTAGAAGTTGGCTTAATATTATTTTTAGGATAATCAATATAAGTAATTGCCCCAATAATAAAGTTAATTTGTGGGTATTCATTAATTAGTTTTCGTATTTCTTGTATGGATTGATTTTGCTCTATTTCAGCTTCTAAAAAACCTCTTGGAATTGCTGTTTCTGGTGCAACTACAAATTTGGTATTAGCTGTAATTTTTTTTCTTGCTAATGATATTATTCTATCAATTTGCTGTTCTCCTGTCATTCGGCTAAATTTATCCATATAAGGATCAATGTTAGGTTGAACAACAACTACCTCATTGGCATTATCTTTCTCAGTATAATTATAATAGGTAAAAAGAGAAAAAATTGTTGGAATGATTAAAATACTAAGAATGGTTATGATAGTTTTACCATGTTTTTTGAAAGGTTCACCCAAAATGAATACCTTTTTGAACAGCTGAAACAATAAAATATTAGTGATAAGTATCCATAACGAACCGCCTAAAACTCCCGTATATTCGTACCACTGAATAAGCTGGGTGTAATTAGCAAATGTATTTCCAAAACTTGACCAGGGATGAGCCAGCTCCCAGTTGTAATGCAGCCATTCAAAACCAATCCACAATACTACTAAACTGAAATATCCTTTTCTTGTTCCTAAATTCTTTTTGATTTTATGAAACCAAAGAAAGATTATGGACATGAATAAGGAGTTGAGCACTTCTGCCATTATCATTCCTCCTGCTGATGCATACCAAATCCACCAGGTTGAAAAAGTATTAAAAGTAAAAAAAGCCAAATAGGCAAAATAAAATACATGTCTTGATTTAAAACGATTCGGATTTTGTGAAATGGTATATTCTACAAAAAGTAAGGGGATTAAAGCGATGAAGAAAAGAGGTGCCAAGTTTCCGGTTGCAGGCCACGAAACACCCATTAACAAACCACTAAGTATAGCTAATCCTGATAATTTAAGTTTTTGCATTTGGCAAATATATCAATAAAGAGTGATGAAAGGGAATTTAAGAATTTGAATTCTCCCGCCTTTTCTTTTCATTCAGAATTAAGGTCAATTCCCTGCCAGTTTGCCCGGCTATCGAAGTATTTTCTTCAGCTCTTCGGATTAAGTAAGGAATTACATCTTTTACAGGGCCATAAGGAACATATTTAGTTACATTATAACCTTTTTCGGCCAGATTCATGCTAATATGGTCGCTCATACCCAATAACTGGGCAAAATATACACGTTGATCGTCTAATGCAATTTGATGTTCTTCCATTAAATCAATTAAATATTGCGTACTGTCTTCATTGTGCGATCCGCAACAAAAAGCTATTCTATCAATATTTTCCACACAAAATTTAAGAGCTGCATTAAAATCTCTGTCCGTACTTGCTTTATCTTTTTGCATAGGATCCTGATATCCCATTTTGGCAGCCCTTTCACGTTCTTTTTCAATATAAGCACCTCTAACTAGCTTCATTCCAATATAAAAACTTTCTTTATCGGCAATTTTTTTCAGGTTTCTAAAATAATCCATTCTATCCCAACGGTACAATTGAATGGTGTTAAAAACAACAGCCTTTTCTTTGTTGTATTTTTTCATCATTTCTAAAGCGATATCATCAATTGGGTTTTGAATCCAGGTTTCTTCTGCGTCAATAAAAATGGGAATACCCATTTCAGCTGCAGCACCGCACATTTTATCCAATCTTCCTTTAACTCTCTCAAATTCTTCCACTTCTTCAGGAGTTAATGGTTTCTTGGCGTTTATTTTCTCCAGTAATGCCAACCGTGCAAAACCGGTTGTTTTAAATACAGAAAAAGGAATAAGCTTGGTAGTTTTCGCTTTTTTAATGGTCGAAATGGTTTCGATAACATTCGCATCAAAATCGGCTTCACTTTCTTTGCCTTCAGCAGAATAATCCAGAATGGTTTTAACATTATTTTTACCTAATTGGGTAATGGTTTCGTCACACTCATTAATATCCTCCCCACCGCAAAATTGTTTGTAAATGGTCGATTTTATAATAGGAGTAACAGGAATATGAAGCCAATTCAATAAATTGAGAAATGCCGGCCCTATTTTAATTAACCAGTTCCAGCTAATGATTTTAAATAACCAATAGCTCCTTTTAAGATCATTACTGCTTTTCCCTTTAAAAGCTACTTTTGTGTTATTAAAATCCATTTTTAATTTTAATGCAATATTAATCAACGAAATTAGTAGAAAATATGATTTTCTTCATCTATAAATACACTATTTTTACAAATTATTAAGATAAAGAATGTCAGTTAATAATATTATAAATATAAAATCTAATCTTTCGGAGGTATTCATTGGTGATGGAGTTTTTAATGTATTACAAGAGTACTTAAGGCCCTATCAGGAAAATAAGATATTTATTTTGGTTGATGAGAATACGTTAGAACATTGTATTCCTGAATTAATAACTAAAATAGAGTTTTTGCAAAATGCTGAAATTATTGAAATAGATAGTGGAGAAGAGAACAAAACGCTCGGTATCTGCTATCAGATATGGAAAACTTTATCCGATTATAAAGCAGATAGACAATCTCTATTGGTAAATGTTGGCGGTGGTGTAATTACCGATATGGGAGGTTTTATTGCATCAACTTTTAAAAGAGGAATGGATTTTATCAATGTTCCTACAACCTTATTGTCTCAGATTGATGCTTCGGTTGGTGGAAAAGTGGGGGTAGATTTTGAAGGGTTAAAGAATATGATTGGAGTTTTTAATGAACCTAAAGGAGTGTTTATCTATCCGTATTTTTTAAAAACCTTAGATAAACGGCAAATGCTTTCAGGTTATGCAGAAGCTATAAAACATGCGTTGATTAAGGATGAAAATTATTGGAAGGGACTCAAAAAGGGAATGCTGTCTAATTCCGAAGATTGGTTGAAACTAATTACTACTTCTGTTAAAATTAAAAATGAGATTGTTCTTCATGACCCGAAAGAAAAAAATGAGAGGAAGCTTCTCAACTTCGGACATACAATAGGGCACGCTATAGAAACCTATTCATTAAACAATGATGTTTCCTTGTATCATGGAGAAGCAATTGCCATCGGAATAATTTGTGAAGCTTATATCTCTACAAAAATGATGGGTTTAGCGGAAGCTGAGTTACAGAACATTTCATCAACTTTATTGGAATGGTTTTCGCCATATAACATTAAAACTAAAGCTTTTCAGCAGTTGATTCAGTTGATGAAAAAAGATAAAAAGAATGAAAACGAGGCCATCAATTGTACCTTGATATCGGAAATTGGAAAAGCACACATTAATCAGGAGGTGGAAGAAAAAGAGATAATAGATTCCTTAAATTATTATAAATCAATTACTAACCAAGACAATATTTCTGAATAATGTCGCTGTTGTTAACACATCCAACTAGTATTTTAAAAGGAGAAATTAAACTTACTTCCTCTAAAAGTGAAAGCAACAGGGCTTTAATAATCCGAGCATTGTGTGATGCTGACTTTGAAATTAACAATTTAGCTATTGCTAATGATACCAAAGTATTGCAAACGTTACTTTCTTCTAGTGCTAATAAATTAAGTGCAGGTATTGCAGGTACTGTAATGCGATTTATGACTGCATATTTAAGTATTCAGGATAAAGAATATGTGTTAACTGGGGAGCAACGCATGAAAGAACGCCCGATTCAATTATTAGTGGATGCTTTAAAAAGTTTGGGAGCAACCATTAATTATTTAGAAAAAGAAGGATATCCACCATTGCAAATAATAGGAAAAAAATTAGCAGGAGGATTTATTGAGATTGATGGAGGTGTAAGCAGTCAATATATTTCAGCACTATTAATGATTGCTCCAAAGCTAAAAAAAGGGTTAACCATTCAATTTAAAGGAGCATTAATTTCTAAGCCTTATATTAACATGACCATTAATATGATGCAACATTTTGGTGCTGAGGTAAAATGGAATGTAAATTCAATTGAAGTACAAGCAGGAAATTATTCACCCTTTAAAAAGGGGAGTAGGGGGATTGATAAAAGTGGTGAATCAATCTCCCTAAATCCCTCTTCGCTAAGAGGGACTTATGAGGTTGAAGCAGATTGGAGTGCCGCTTCGTATTGGTATGGCATTGCAGCTATAGCTAA
>CAYRAD010000175.1:0-5917 GCA_964422135.1 uncultured Vicingus sp. | reverse complement strand
CGCGATTGTGTATTCTGTAGTCTTCATGTATACATATATATGTATTTTCAAGCAGAAGACGGCATACGAGATAGGTTTAGATGCTTATAAAATAAATAATTCTTTTGTTAATAAACCTAATTTGGCTATGGTAGATCAGGATAATCATAATTTATTGATAGAGATGTTAAATACTGATTTTAATTCCTCAATTCCTCTAAAAGTTTATACAGAATATCCAAGTGTTATCGAACAAAACTATTCTTTTACATTCGAAAATGTTGAGGCCATTAGAGAAATGAACAAACATTTGATTTTAGAAGATGTGTTATTAAGCACTTCTACAGAATTAACTACAGATACTACGATTAGTTTTATGATGTATGATACGGTAACAGTAGCTCGTTTCTATTTAAATGTAAGTACCCCTTTAACGGTATCTAAAAATGATATCACATGCTACAATTCAAATGATGGTGTAATTAGGGTACAAGGGCAAGGTGCTGGACCTTTTGATTATAACTATTATGACGAGTCATTGGCACTCGTTGCTTCGCACACCAACATTAATGGAATAGATTCTGTTTCAGGATTATTACCAGGAACATATAAAGTTGTTGTTGATAATAATACGGTGGGAACAGTTTCAGATATTGTTACCATTACTGAGCCGGAAGAAGTGGTTGCAGAATTTGAATTGTACAATACTTCAGAGTTATTAGGACTATTTAATTATTCTTCAATAGGTGATACATTTGAGGTGGTTAAAAACTATCCTATCGATTTTAATGATTTGTCTTCAGGATCTTCGAATTATTTTTGGGATTTTGGAGATTTAACTTCTTCCAGTTTGGCATCAATACAACACACTTATTTTAATGCTGGTTTGTATCAGGTTGCATTTACAACCAGTAATGGGGCGTGTAATTCCACTGCATATAAATATATAAACGTAAATGAAATAACTGGCATACAGGAATCCAACCTTTTAACTGACTTTAACGTTGTAGTTAATGAGAACGAAATTTTAGTGTCATTAAATAATGAGTTAGCTAAAGAAGTTAGTTTTAGTGTTTACAATAGTGTAGGGAAAAGAGTATTTTTTGAGGAGGTAAATGCTGAAAAAAATCATCAGGAAAGAATTAAATTAGATTTGGCTCAAGGTGTTTATTTAATTTCTGTGAAAGATTCCAAAGGTACAAAAACTAAAAAAATCGTTCTAAGTAAAAAATAAAATTATACATTTGCAACGATTTGAAAGTTATGATTAAAAAAATTAAGTCGATAATAATACTACTTGGATTGTTCTTTCTATCTAATTTAGATTTATTGGCAGCAGGTCCTCCTGGTCCTCCTGGAGGTGGTGGACCACCCGGAGGTTGTTGGCCTCCTTCAACCTGTATTCCAATTGATGGAGGAATAAGTTTTCTTCTATTGGCAGGAGCAGCTTATGGAACTAAAAAAATATATGATTTTTCAAAAATAGAGAAGGCTGAATAAAATTCAGCCTTTTTTAATACAGATAATTTTCTATAACTAATTTATACATTATAGATATCCGACTTATAATTACTGAGGTTTTCTTTAATACTAAACCAATTTATGGTTTCTTTTAAACCTTGCTGAAGAGTGTAATTACATTGCCAGTTGGTCAAATCTTTTATTTTGGTATTATCGCCAAATAACCTTTCCACTTCACTTTTATCAGGTCTTAACCTTTCATCATCTGTTATAATTTTTGCATCTGGATTAATAATATTAATAATGGTTTGGGCTAAATCCTGAATTGAGATTTCACTGTTAGTAGCAATGTTTATTTCTTGCCCATTAGTAGAATCAGCTTTGGCAATTTCTATAAAACCGTTAACCGTGTCTTTTACAAAAAGTAAATCTCTTGTTGGATGAAGAGCACCTAATTTAATCTCAGTAGCACCATTTAACAATTGAGTAATAATAGTAGGAATTACCGCTCTGGCTGATTGTCGTGGACCGTAGGTATTAAATGGCCTTACAATGGTAACAGGTACATCAAAACTTCGATAAAAAGATTCTGCAATATGGTCTGCTCCAATTTTTGTAGCCGAGTAAGGTGATTGACCTTGTTTAGGATGTTTTTCATCAATAGGAACATATTGGGCTGTACCATATACTTCAGAGGTCGAGGTAATTAGTAATTTTTGAACATTGAAATCTTTACATGCCTGTAAAATATTTAAGGTACCTTTAATGTTGGTATCAACATAACTATCAGGTGAATGATAACTGTAGGGTATGGCAATTAGAGCTGCCAGATGAAATACTACATCACATCCCTTAACAGCAGTTCTTACTCCATTTGGATCACGAACATCACCTACAAATATTTCAATTTTTTCTAATTTTTCTTTAGGAAAAGAATCCAACCATCCCCATGAGTTAAAAGAGTTGTAATATACAAAAGCTTTTACCTGATATCCGTCATCAACTAATTTTTCAACCAGGTGGCTTCCGATAAATCCATCTGCACCCGTGACTAAAATTTTTTTACCTTTTAATTCCATACTTCTTGGTTTATTCTATTAACAAAAATAACTTTTTATTTGTGAAAATAGCATTACATGAATCATTACATAATTTACATTTCCTTTTTTTTCATAAAGAAAGAATATAACTACATTTGTTGCTTCCAAAAAAAGTAGATTATGATTGCTGATAAAGAAATATTTGATTTAATAGCCGAAGAATATGACAGGCAAAAAGATGGGGTTGAATTAATAGCTTCCGAGAATTATGTGAGTGACGAAGTGATGAAAGCTATGGGAAGTGTTTTAACCAATAAATATGCAGAGGGTTTGCCCCACAAAAGATATTACGGTGGTTGCGAAGTGGTGGATGAAATTGAAGATATAGCAAGGGATAGAGCAAGACAGTTGTTTAATGCGGAATGGGTTAATGTACAACCTCATTCAGGTGCACAGGCTAATGCTGCTGTAATGTTAGGAGTATTAAAACCGGGAGATAAAATTCTTGGATTTGATTTGTCTCATGGAGGACATTTGACTCACGGTTCTCCTGTTAATTTTTCAGGAAAACTATATAAAACATGTTTTTATGGTGTGAGAAAGGAAACGGGTAGAGTAGATTATGATATGATTGAGGAAGTAGCTGTGAAGGAAAAACCACAATTGATTATTGCAGGAGCATCAGCCTATTCTCGTGATTGGGAATATGAACGTATGAGAGCTGTTGCTGATAAAGTAGGGGCTTTGTTAATGGCAGATATTTCACATCCTGCCGGATTAATTGCTAGAGGATTATTGAAGGATCCACTTCCTCATTGTCATATTGTAACAACTACAACTCATAAGACATTAAGAGGTCCACGGGGAGGAATGATTATGATGGGTAAAGATTTTGAAAATCCCTGGGGATTGAAAACACCTAAAGGAGAAATTAAAATGATGTCGCAGGTATTGGATGGTGCTGTTTTTCCTGGTACTCAGGGAGGTCCGTTAGAGCATGTGATTGCCGCTAAAGCAGTAGCATTTAAGGAAGCTTTATCAGATGAATACATGAGTTATTGCGTTCAGGTGATGAAGAATGCGAAAGTAATGGCAAAGGAATTGACAAAAAAAGGCTATGGAGTAATTTCCGGAGGAACCGACAATCATTCTATGCTTATTGATTTGCGTTCTAAAAATATTACCGGAAAGGAAGCTGAAAATCTATTGGTATCCGCTGATATTACAGTTAACAAAAACATGGTTCCTTTTGATGATAAATCACCATTTGTTACTTCCGGAATAAGAGTAGGTACAGCTGCTATTACAACAAGAGGATTAAAAGAAGAACAAATAGTAAAAATTGCAGAACAGATGGACAGGGTAATTTCGAATAGAGATAATGAAACGGTTATTGATGAGGTAAGGGCTGAAATAAATGAAATGATGAGTAAATATCCACTTTTTTCATAGAGAAGAGAAAATAGAGAAAAGAAGAAAGATGTCTTTTCTCTCTTGTCTATCAGCGAAGTGGTCTTAAATCTATTTTATGATAAAAGTAAATGATAAGAATTTAAAAAGTTGGATTGAAGTTTCGGAAAATTCAGATTTTCCCATTCAAAACATCCCATTTGGAGTTTATAAATCGAAAGATGGAAATATTGCTGTAGCTACTAGAATTGGAGATACGGTAATTGACCTATTCAAACTTGGACAATTAGATTACCTTTCTGTTGATGCAGAAGTATTTAACAGTAACAAATTGAATAAATTTATTCATCTTGGAAAACAGGTTACGCGAAAGGTAAGAGATGAAATTTCGGTTATTTTTAATAAAGAAAATGAAGAAGCAAAAAATAATCAGGCATTAAAAGAAGCATTTTACCCGATTGATGATGTGGAAATGCTAATGCCCGTTAGTGTTGGTGATTATACCGATTTTTATTCCAGTGAGCAGCACGCTTATAATGTGGGTTGCATGTTCAGAGATCCTAACAATGCGTTGTTACCTAACTGGAAATACATACCTGTTGGATATCATGGTAGGGCATCTTCAATAGTGGCTTCAGGAACTCCGTTTCACAGGCCAAAAGGACAGCAAAAATTAAATCCTAATGAACCACCAACATTTGGACCTTCAGCTAGATTGGATTTTGAATTGGAAATGGCATTTATTACTTATGATGGAAAACCTTTAGGCGAATCTATTTCAACGGCTGAGGCAGATGATTACATTTTTGGAATGTGTTTATTTAACGATTGGAGTGCGAGAGATTTGCAAGCATGGGAATATGTTCCTTTAGGTCCTTTCCTTGCCAAAAATTTTGCTTCTTCCATTTCTCCATGGATAGTTACTTTGGATGCATTAGAACCTTTTAGAGTTAGCGGACCTGAACAAGACCCAAAAGTATTTGAATACTTAGAGTACAAAGGAAATAAACATATTGACATAAAATTAGAAGTAGAAATTAAACCAGAAGGAAGTAAAGGTAAGGTAGTTTCAAACTCTAATTATAAACACATGTACTGGAACATGAACCAGCAATTGGCTCATCATACAGTTAATGGTTGTGATATTAATGCAGGTGACATGATGGCATCTGGTACCATTTCAGGTAATGATGAAAGTGCTTACGGTTCTATGTTAGAAATAAGCTGGAAAGGAACTAAGTCAGTTAAAATGCCTGACGGAAGTGAACGTAAATTTATTTTAGACAAAGATACGGTTATTATGAGAGGATATGCTGAAAAAGATGGTGTAAGAGTTGGATTTGGCGAAGTAGCAACTAAAGTTTTACCGGCAAAATGATTCATCGGATGACTCTGAGTCATCCGTGAATCAAGTCATCCGTGAATTATAACATTTTTCATTAAAAATTTCCAAATCCATTTAAAAATCCTGTGCCTACAGCTGCTCCAATTATTCCAATGTAAACGATAAGGAAAATAATATATACACTTGATAAACATAATCCTATAATGGCACAGGTTTTTCCTGCTTTTGTGTTCTTATACGAACTCTCTGTGTAGGATTCAGGAGAGCTTAAATATAGTTTAATGGCCTTGTTACCCATAATCAGGGCAATTATTCCTAATGTAATGCCAATAATTCCGTAGCAAAAACAAAATACGATTGATAAGATTCCTAAAACCAAAACCCCTGTTGCATTGGGTAAGGCTTGTTGAGTCTGCATTGAGTCTAATGATTGATTTTCTTCCATAGTAATAGTTATTAAAAAAGCCCTGACAAAACCATCAGGGCTTAAATGTAATAATTTTTTTTAATTTTTAAACTTATTCATCACCACCTTCTGTAATCATAGAGTCTAAAGCTTCACCACCTGCAGCTGGCCCACCTTGTGATTTGTATTGAGCATCACTAAAAGCCAGAATAGGTATAAAGATAAATCCTAAAAGAATTACTCCAACAGTAAATCCTTCGTTTTTACCAAACCTTT
>CAYRAD010000174.1:0-5958 GCA_964422135.1 uncultured Vicingus sp. | reverse complement strand
AGATTCATCGCATTCTTTTCGCTATGTGTCAAGATATTTTGGACACAGTCAGAGTTAATCATTTTCAGGTTTGTTAATCCAGACATTGGTTGGCATAATGGTATTCTCATAAACAGAGAAAAAGAGAATTTTAGGGTATAATTTATGGTTTCCGTATGATATGTATGCGAACATTACGGTATTGCGAACTAATGTGTGGCGGATATTTCAATTTCTACATTCCCACAAGTTTACATATTAGGATAGATATAAGAACAGCCGCTGATCGGCAGCGGCTGTTTGATTTTACAGAAGTTCGAACCTGTCGCCAACAGGTTGTGAGTTCTACGCAGTGTAGAAAAAGGAGTTATTTACACAAACAAGTATTCTTGTCTTTCAGGAAAATATTCCGGACGTTGATCCCAAAATTGACCATCAAGTTTTCTGCCGGTTTTCTTTTTATTTACACCACCCCATTGCTTAAAAAAGAATTGTACATTTTTCCTTATACATAAATCTCGGATATTTCGTGCCCATTCCGGATTCATCGGTCTTGCTTTTGGACCAGACTCGCCACCAACAATAACCCAATTAATTCCAGATAAACCAATGCTGGTAATTGGGCCGATTAATGGTTCTATTGATAAAAAGCGAATGCTCGCTGGCACGTCTCTTAAATCATCTACGCGGTTAACGGCTTGTTGATCTTCAACGCTAACCCCGATCCATATATTGGGTGACCAATGCAACTCCGGAGCTAATTCTTTTAATCGTTGACTGCGTTTTGTTAATACCTGGAAGACATGATGTTGGGCTACATTCATCGTATTAAATACTTTCTTAATAAATGACAAAGGAACATCTTTATGGAACAAATCACTCATGGAATTGACAAATACAACTCGTGGTTTTTTCCATTTTAATGGGATTTCAATTAAATCTTCCTGTAAAGTAAGCTGGAATTTATTTCTATATCGGAATTGACCCATTTCATATAATCGATTTGCCATCCTTTCTGCATAGCAATTTTTACAGCCTGCAGATATTTTAGTACAACCTGTTACAGGATTCCAGGTTGAATCAGTCCATTCAATGCTTGAATTTTGTGCCATTTCTTTAGTTAAATGTATGAAAATTAATTGAATAAATCTGTTTGATTAGAAGAATATTTCATTGCTTCCTTGTAAAACTTTTTTGCTAATGGATGTTTAGAAAGTAATAGAAAATAATACAGAATACTCCCCATTGAGTTTTTCACTACACGACTATCCGGGTTATCAGAAAATCCATCAAATCGTCTATGGTATTTGGGGATCAGCTGCGGTTCAAACTCCCCATTTCTGTCACGAGGAACGGCTATTTCCATTTTACCATTTTTGCCTTTAATGGTTTTGGATGTTTTACCATTCCTAGAGTTGGATGTGTTTTTACCAATTGGGGAATGTTTTGGATAACCTAAATGGTCAGTCATCTCACCTTCTAAAGCACGTTCTACTAGTGATTTTGTCAGTTGCTTTAAAAGGCCGCCTTCACCCAAAATATCCTCCGGGCTATTGCACTCTTTTAAAAGTTCATCTATCAGTTCTTCTTTTCTGGTCATTTTGCTTTCCTTCTTTGGTTTTATGTTAAGCATTTTGACCGTTTACACAAAATTCTTTATACCCCCAAGAGGTGATGAAATCACTTTACCTATAGCTTTCCATGATAAAGTTTTACCATAAATACTTTGCGTTTCTTTACGATACCCTTTTTTACAAACTAATTAAATCTTCTATATATTATTTAGTTCACTTGTAAATATTTCTATATCCTGTTCAACATCCTTTATTAAGTAGTACTCTTTTTTATTTTTTATTTTATTATATAATTTTTTTGCTTCCTCTAATGCATTTTTTGTACGCTTACCATAATACTCAACCCAATAAACCACTCTGGTATTAATGTACTTATCATTATCATTTTTTAGTATTGGCAATTTTTTGTATGGAGAAATGGCTGGTTCATTATTGGTATAAGCAGCTATTAAAATAAGATTCCATGAACAACAATTATATAAAGCGATATCTTCAATGATTGTATTCTCAGGCTTCAAGTTATTATGAATAAACGCTAAATGCATAAAGGAAGCGTCCATATTCATATCCCTTGTTTTATTTTTCCATTTTTTATATTGAGTATTAGCCTTATCAAACTTTTCCTGCATAAAAAATAAATGTCCAAGGTTAACATTTGTTATTAAACATTTTTCTTTTATTTTATGAAAAATGTCACTTGCCTTTTTGTATTCACCCATACTCATATGACAAAATCCTACATCGTTCATATCTTTTACTAATACATATAAATGTTTCTTAAAGGTATCAATTCGAACATTTATTTTTTGAATTAAATTGGCTTGTTTAATTGCCCCATTAATATCTCTTCTTCTCATACATTCATGCAATTTTTTTGAAATAGCATTTTCTTCAACTATAGCAAACAACCAAGTGACCTTTTTTGGAATCCATAATATATCTATTGTTTCAATTTCTATTAAGTATTCATCAAGGGCTATATCACAGTAATCTTTATAATCATTAATTTTCCCGGTTATATCGATAAATTGAGTTCCATTTTTTATAGGGAAATATCGAACAACTGACCTTATTTTTCCTCTTATCTTTGCTGACAGTAACACCGTATAATAACCTTCAAATTGGAATTGACTTGCAATAAAAGATTCGATTAACAAATTATATTTATTGCAAAATCCGCTAATAGTCTTTTGATGGTTTTTAGTAATATTTTTTGTTTCTATTTTTTCAACTTTCTTTATATCATTCTCAATATTACTCCATTTATCAATATCAATTTGTTCTATCATTAATTGGTTGTCCATGCAATCATTATAATCAATTTTTTTCCTAATCACACTTTCTGATAACTCAATTCCTATTTTCATCACAAGTAAATCTTCAACATTTTTTGAAAATTTTGGTATTAGCTTGTCTTTAAGCAAATGCTCATATAAATATGATGCATATAGTTCATCCATTATATCTCCAATGAACTTGTAGTAGTATTTAGAAGATTGTTTAACTGATATATTAACTATTTCAAAAATATCAATTTCTTGGTTTTGAATATCGTATAACTGAAAAAGTCCATAATCATTTAGTTCTTCTAAATCCGTGATAATTTTTTTTAAAATAGATTTTTGCGCTTCTTCCGATCTTGAATTAAATGCCTCCCGAAGCATTATTATCGCGTTTAAATTTATCTCTGAATTCATATATAACCGTTTAAAAGCTATTAACTCATCTCTATTTAAACTTTCAAAAGCCTTTTCAATGAGCTTGCTTTCAGTTGACTGTATGCTATACTGCTTCATGACATTTTCCATGATAGTTGCATTTATTTCAAATTTCTCAACATCGCTATTATTTTTTGCCCAATCAAATATATACGAGCATACGAGTCTAATATGTAATGGATTCCCACCAGTTCTATGCACCAAATCAGTGATACATTGATCATTAAAGAGAGTTTCAACACTGAATTCTTTAAAATCCAAAGCTTCTATAAGTGGATTAAAAATACATTTTCGAATATCTGCTTGGTTAAATACATCAAGTTCAAACGGAATAGCGGATCTTGTATATTTTTCAAATATATGAATATTATCTCGGATATCAAGTAAACCCGCGCCAACAATCATTAAATCTTCAATCTCTTCCGAGGCTCTTGTTAATAGTTCCAAAATACGCGGACAGTTTTTAAACTCTTGAAACTCATCAATTATTATGACTAATCCATTTTCTTTTGCGTCAGAATCATTTAGTTCTTTAATTAGTCTCTTTAAATCATTTATTAAAATATCTTCTCTAATATTTCCATTGTTTTGATGTGTGGTCGATATTTCAAATACCCGTTTTAAATAATTGGATGAATCTTTTGTATACCCATTAATTATATTTTTCCACTCTTGTATATCGTCCTTATTTAAAAATCCGTCCCATTCTTCATATTGGTTAATTATTTTATCAAATAATTCAATGAAGAAATCTAACGGGTCTTTTATTTCATTCGTTGATAATGGATACCTTGTAACAGCAAATGAATTGGTCAGCTTTTGTTCTATTTTTTCTAATAGTGATGTTTTCCCAATTGATTTTTTTCCAATTATTAATACATTTTCTAACCTAAACGTTTTTTTAAACTCATCTATCATATAATCAAAATATTCTAACTCTTCTTTTCTCCCAATAAATTGCTTAGCAGACAGTTTTGTACTACTCCAAGGTTTGTATGGGTTGGGTATATTATTAATAACATTTAATTGAGTCATTTTTCTTTAACTCCTTAGCGTCATTTATGACAGAGTTAATAAACTCCATCAGGTTAATATCTATTCTTTTTTTTCTTGCTGCTCGAATATCATCAGTTTTTCTTGGTACTCGGTTATATGTACTAATGAGTTTTACTAAGGTAATAAATTTTGTTTTAAAACTCATTAATTCTATACTATTTATTTTCATACATATGACATGATATATATCATTTATTCTATTTAAATAATCTCTTTTTACTACTTGAAAATCATCGATTAAACTTTTAATGTCTTCTAATGTAGTTATGAATATATTAAGTGTATCGAATTTATCTTTTGAAATTAAAATATTCGTTTTTTTTATGAAAATTGGTTTTATATATTCAACGACAAATTGAGTACAAGACTCGATTTCATTATACTGTTCCTGTGTTATCGTTCGATTGTGTGCAATATCATTTCTAATTGGTTTAATATAATTTAATCTTCCAACAATCAGTTTCTTTGACTCATTATTTTGCTTTATAAAAATACTACTGATATGATTATCCCAAAAATTTTCAATTATTGAAATCAAGACACTAAAATCTAACAAATAAAAAGGTTGGATATTTTCAAGTGATTTATCTAATGCAATTCGATCATCTACCTGTTTTTTAATATTAATTTGGTCCTTTGAAATGGTTGAATCACTATAAGGAGGGAAAACATCATATATTTGATAATTAATACCTACTTTTTCAATAAGAATATGGTGTATCCCAAATCTCAATAAATTTTCGATAATAAAAAGACACTTATAAGCATTTATATGATTTTCGGCTATATTTAAATCATAATTTTTTCTAACCATTCTTTCAATTATTCCAAATCCAGATCATAAACATACTGATAAATCAGGTCAAACATTTGATTATATATATCTTTTGTGAAAGGTACCTTCAATAGAAGAATATAATAAAATAATCCTTTCTATTAAATTGTATACCAGTATTAGATAAAGGTGCTTCAGACAGATTCGATAGAATCATATTCAAGTTAGCTCAAAACCCGTCTTAAAACAGCGTTTTCCCTTTCGGAACCTATATCAAAACTCTTTTCAAAATCAAAGTCTAAAAGATATCCAGACCATATCCGTTTTTCCCGGTCTGATTGCTCTTGTTATCAGAACTTCTAATCATCAGTTTCCTTTAGCACCTCTACAATTCCTTTAAATTATTCCACAGCTGATTCAAGATTCTCCATGATCTCAACTGCCAATATATCAGGATCAGGTAAATTTTCCATATCTTCAAGGCTGTCATCTTTGAGCCAGAAAATACCCAGACTCACTTTATCCCACTGGATTAGTTCATCATAAGAAAAACGTTTAAACCGATCGGATTCTTCTCTAATGTGACGATTATCCAGTTTGTAACCCTGTACAAACTCTTCAAGATCGGAATACCTCAACGGATTATTCGCCACACGCACATAAGGACTCAAACTCGGGTACTTACTCCATAACGGGTCTACTTGTGTAAATCGACCTTCATCATTGAAATGACGATTCCAGTTGTTCCAAAGGTCTGTTTCCAAATCCTTCTCCCTTCCTTCGTAAGTATAAAGATTATCTTCATTTGCTCCACCGGCTTCTCTGGTTTCACCAAACGGATAATAGTCCCGGCTCC
>CAYRAD010000173.1:0-6014 GCA_964422135.1 uncultured Vicingus sp. | reverse complement strand
TAATGATGTAACAGCAATATACGATAAGGCGAACGAAACTTTCCCTGAAATCAAACTTGCTGAATTGAACATATTAAGTGCAACTGAAAGTGTAAAAATTGCAAAGGCAAATTATTATCCCTCCTTAAATTTATCTTACGGATTTAATACTGTTTACCAACATAGACAAGGATTCCCTGATTATGTAGATTTTCCTAATCAGATCAATGACAACTTGGGGCATTCCGTGGTACTTTCTTTAAACGTTCCTATTTTTAATCGTTACCAATATAGAACAAACGTTAATAGAGCAAAAATTAATCAAGAAAAAATTCAATACAATTTAGAAAGTGAAAAGCTTCGTTTAAGAGAAACCATACAAACAGCATACTCAGATGCTTTAGCTGCTGCTAAGTCTTTTGAAGCATCAAAAATTGCTGTCAACGCATCAGATAAAGCTTTTAATTATGATAAAAATAAGTTTCAAGAGGGAGCAATTAATTCTTTTCAATTTAATCAAACGAAAAACAATTTACTTTCTGCTCAATCTCAACTTATTAGAGCTAAATACGAGTTTGTATTTAAATTAAAAGTGTTAGAGTTTTACTATGGACAGCCTATTATTTCTAACTAAGTTTAAGTTCAATACAAACAGGAAATAAATTCTTTTCAGAGAAATAATTAAAAAATAAGCTAACAACATTAGCAAATAAATTTCCTTTGGTTTAATAATAAACCATATAAAACATTATTATCCATAAAACTTATTCTACTTTTGCCGACTTACAATTTTAATATGAAATCAATCAGAAATATTGCCATTATTGCACACGTAGATCATGGGAAAACTACATTAGTAGATAAAATTATTGATGAGTGTAAAACGCTTGACGATAGAAAAGAAAGAACTGAATTATTGTTAGATAGCAACGATTTGGAAAGAGAAAGAGGAATTACCATCTTATCCAAAAATGTTTCTGTAACTTATAAAGATGTAAAAATTAATGTGATTGATACTCCTGGCCATGCCGATTTTGGTGGAGAAGTAGAGCGAGTATTAAAAATGGCTGATGGTGTTTTGTTGTTGGTCGATGCTTTTGAAGGAGCAATGCCTCAAACCAGATTTGTATTAGGAAAGGCGATTGAACTGGGCCTAAAACCAATTGTAGTAGTGAACAAGGTAGATAAAGAAAATTGTACACCTGATTTGGTTCAAGAAGCTATTTTCGATCTCATGTTTAGCCTGGATGCTTCTGAAGAACAACTGGATTTTGTGACCATTTTCGGTTCATCTAAATTGGGTTGGATGAGTACTGACTGGCAGAAACCAACTACCAATATTTTACCCCTATTAGATGCCGTACTGGAACAAATACCTGAAGCTCCTTACTTTGCAGGAGCACCACAAATGCAGATTACTTCTTTGGATTACTCCAAATTTGTTGGTAGAATAGCTATTGGAAGAATTTTTAGAGGAGATCTAGAAGCAAATAAAGATTATTTGTTGTGTAAAATGGGAGGAGTTCGGAAAAAAGTAAGAATTAAAGAATTGTATGTTTTTGAAGGGATGGGGAAAGCCAAAGTTAGTAAGGCTAGGAGTGGGGATATCTGTTCTATGGTAGGAATTGATGATTTTGAAATTGGGGATACCATTACTGACCTTGAAAATCCTGAGGAAATGCCACGAATTTCAATTGATGAACCTACTATGAGCATGTTGTTTACCATCAATAATTCTCCATTTTTTGGTAAAGAGGGTAAATTCGTTACTTCTCGTCACTTAAGAGAAAGATTATATAAGGAAACAGAGAAAAATTTAGCGTTGAGAGTTGAAGATACGGATACTGAAGATAAATTTACTGTTTTTGGTAGGGGAGTGCTCCATCTATCGGTTTTGATAGAAACCATGAGAAGAGAGGGATATGAATTGCAAGTAGGTAAACCACAGGTTATTTTAAAAGAGATTGATGGCGTAAATTGCGAACCTTATGAAACGCTGGTAATAGATGTTCCAGAAGAATATTCAGGAAAAGTAATTGAATTAGTTACCCAACGAAAAGGAGATCTTTTAGTAATGGTTCCAAAAGGCGATTTAACCCATTTGGAGTTTGATATTCCTGCAAGAGGGATTATTGGCTTGCGAAATAACATGTTAACAGCAACGGCAGGAAATGCCATTATGGCTCACCGTTTCAGAGAATATGCACCCTATAAAGGAGATATTCAGGGAAGAACAAAAGGCTCGTTAGTTTCTTTAGATTCGGGACAAGCAACCGCTTTCGCCATTAACAGACTACAAGATAGGGGAAGATTTTTTGTTGACCCGGGAGAAGTAATCTATAAAGGACAGGTAGTGGGAGAGTACACGCGTGACAAAGAGCTAGATGTTAACCTGGTTAAAGGAAAACAATTGACCAACATGCGTAAATCAGGTAGTGATGAAGCGGTAAAAATTGCCCCAAAAACCTTGTTTTCTTTAGAAGAAGCTATGGAATATATTCAGGCTGATGAATATTTGGAAGTTACACCTATAAGCCTACGAATGAGAAAAATCTAATTACATTTCATAAGTTTCAGAAAAACTACCGTTTTTAATTATATATTTTGTTCCATAAATAATGATGGATTCACCATCTTGTAAATCCATTAAATTGGTAATATCTTGTTCTATTGTATGCACTGTTCCTCCTGTTTTAAAAGCAATATTTAAATAATCTAAATTAATACCACCGTTAAATCCGCACAAGATAACGTGTATTGGTTTATTCACCTTTTTTAAGAGTTCAATGTCTTTTACATTACTCCAGTTATCTGCAATAAGAACAATGTCTTTGGCATCAGGATAATTTTCGATAGCTTTTAATAAAGCTTCAATATCATTTTCAGGTGAATCTCCACCATAGCCATTTCGCATAGCTTTTGTTATTTCTTTTTCAACATTATCATAATTTTCGGCTATCACATTATAAATTCCCCCAGTTGAACCTATTTTTTTCTGACGATCTCTTTTATGGTCACCATCATTAAAAAATGTAAAATATTTTGCTTTATTGGTGTTAAAATTCAGTTTGTGCCACAACATAATTTGAGTAGAGTAGGGCGACATACTTCCTGTAACATCACAGATAAAAGATATGTCATGCCAATCTTTATTTCTATCTAAAACTGTAAAAATGGTAGAATCAGGAATAGCAAATGAATAGTAGCTTTTACTTTTTTCGGGCTTATAATGGATAATAGTTTTAATTCTATTGGTTGTATCGTAATAAGTAATGTACTGTCGTCTTCGGTTCCATATACCACTTTTCGTATACAATATTCCTTTTCTTTTTTTATTTCTTGAACGGGGTAGGTACTTACCGGTGAAATGTCTTTTTCGTTTTATTTTTTTATAACTTTTAGTTTCCGTTTTTTCAGGATCAGGAACTATCTCTACTGCAGATAGCACATCTTTCATGGTTTTGAGTTCGTATATAGCAAGCTCTTTAGTTGGCTTTGGTTTATAAGTTATAATGAAACCATGCATCATCTTTTTAGCTTCTTCTTCATCTTTTGCACCTGTTTGTACAAACACATCCCACTTTACTAAATTATTAGCTTTTAAATTAGGTATTAGTTGAAATAATGCTTCATACCTTTTTTTATTTAATTGAGGTTGGTTGAAATTCGAAGAGATTCTAAACGAAGTATATATCAGTTCTATTTTAGTAATTGTAGCCCCTCTTATTTCGTTGAGTATTGGTTTGTTAACACATTTATTGGTAGCAAATTCCATTTTTAAATATACCTGGTTGGTATGAATGTCTTTTCTATAATATTCGCTGATAATCTGAGGTTTAATTTTTAATAATCGATTAATTCTAGCGCCTTTTATTGTTGTTAAAATAACTAACAAAAAAAGTAATAGGATTTTTAATTTTAGGTGTTTCATGGTGCGTAGTTTAGTGTGTTAGTATCTTTATAACGCTATTTTTTGAAAAAGCCACATATAAAAATTAAAAAAATTAATTTCGCACATAATAATATTGTATGGAAATATTTCTACATTCAGGAACATGGATAGCTCTGTTAACCCTAACTTTCTTAGAAATAGTACTAGGAATAGATAACATTATTTTTATTTCTATTGTTTCTAGTAAACTTCCAAAGAATAAACAAAAGAAAGCGCGGTTAATTGGGTTGAGTTTAGCTCTAATTGTAAGAATATTGTTATTGTTTGGTATTACTTGGTTAGTTGGTTTATCAATGCCTATCATTACTATTAGAGGCTTCGCTTTAAGTTGGAAAGATATTATTTTAATTGCCGGTGGTTTATTTTTAATAGCAAAAAGCACTTCCGAAATTCATCATAAAGTAGGAGGAGAGGATGATAAAAGTAATAAAAGGATAAAAGGAGGAGAAGTGGTTAGTAAAGCCATTGTGCAAATAGTGTTGCTAGACATTATTTTTTCTTTTGATTCAATTTTAACAGCTATTGGATTAACTCATGAATTAATACTAATGGTAATTGCTGTAATAATTTCTATCATTTTGATGATGATTTTTACAGGAATAATTAGTGATTTCATTAACAGGCATCCAACTTTACAGATTTTAGCCTTATCTTTTTTAATACTAATAGGATTTATGTTGGGAATAGAAGCATTACACTTCGATGTTCCTAAAGCTTATATCTATTTTGCAGTGTTTTTCTCGTTAACTGTTGAAATTATCAATATGAGAATGAAAAGAAAAACTTCAGGAAATGGATAAATTATTTATGAAGGATATAAGCATACACCAATAACCAGATACTGAACAAGATTAGAATAACACCAAAAACACGATATATTTTTACCATGTAATTAGGATTGAGCAACCTTTTAATCCGGTGTGCCAAAACTACTTTTGCCAACTCTACTGTTAACACACCCAATAAAATAGAGGATAAAAAAAGTATAACATCTGTAGTAGTGTTATAATTGGATTGAGCAACACCAATCAAACCAATCCAGATTACAAAAACAAAGGGATTAATAAAATTGATGAGAAAACCCTGAACAAAAAAGGAAACATAATTCCTTTTGGAAAGATTAACTTTTTCATTAGCATCCTGCTGTAGCTGAGGTTTAAAAATAAACTTAAGGCCTAAAAACATCAGGATTAAACTACCTATAATACTTAACATAAACTGATTACTGGTGTTTTTAAAGAAAGGAACAGCTCCTAATGAACAAATGACCATACATAAAAAATCACCAAAAATTATCCCTAGTGCAACAGAAACACCCGACCAGAAGCCGGCATCCAACGTACATTTTATTGAATAAAATAGTACCGGTCCGATAAAAAACAAAAATCCTAATCCTATTAAATAACCGTTAATGAAAACCATAGAATTTATAAATTTAGTATAATTTCGATTTGTAAAAAGGAATATCTAAAAAAAATTAATCCAATAAAAAACCCCAGTAAATTTTACAGGGGTTTTAAATAAAGAAACCTAATTACTTGCTATTTTTTATCGTCTGTTTCAATTATCTTCACTTCAATGTTTTTGTCTTTAGAACATTTTGAAGCATTTTTACATTTTTTTCCATCCTTGCATTTAGAGCCAGCTTTACATTTCGCATCACCCTTACAACATTTTTTAATAATTTTTTCACATTTCATCCCATGTCCTGAAAATTCAGCACATCTTCCCATGCCATTTCCGCTACCATGACCATAAGAGCTGCAGTTCATCATTGCATTATTACCACAACGAGATTGGCCACAATGAGAAGTACATAGGTGAATACAAACAGCAACTACAAACATTGTTGCCAGAGTAGTTACGATTGAAACGAAAATTGTTTTTTTGGTATCCATAATATTAGTATTTAGTTATTTATAAATTTTAGAAGAGTAAATATAGTATTTAATTTTTATTTGAGATAGAATATAATAATCAAATGCTTGGTTAGGATTTAGATGTGTTTTTGAACTTATTGATTAACTTACTTATTT
Source organism: uncultured Vicingus sp. (assembly GCA_964422135.1). Classification (GTDB taxonomy): domain Bacteria; phylum Bacteroidota; class Bacteroidia; order Flavobacteriales_E; family Vicingaceae. The sequence continues at coordinate 47 of CAYRAD010000173.1, read as the reverse complement.
TGTTTTAAAAGAAGAAGCTCTTATTTAACATTAAATAGGAGCTTTTA
>CAYRAD010000172.1:0-6023 GCA_964422135.1 uncultured Vicingus sp. | reverse complement strand
ACATTAAATGCTACGGTACCATTTCCTTTTAACAAATCAAAAGAAAATCCAGCATCTAACGAATACCTGGCTTTAATTTCTCCCTGAGGAGATTTATGAGGAGCCCTGTAGTTGAAAGAAGACTGTAAATTAACTTTATTTTTTATTGTCCATTTAGAGTTTAATCGGGTTGACCATGAATATTCGTCTATATCGTACTGAATACCATTAAATTCACCATCCCGAATCTCTCTGTAAAAATTATAACTTCCTCGTAAAGTCCACCACTTTATAATTTCATACGAACCTGAAAATTCAATTCCAAACGCATCTTTAACGCCCAGATTTACAGGCATTCTATGAGTAATCCCTTCTTTTGTAGAAAATACCACCCAATCCATTACATTGGTTGTATATCGGTAATAAACACTACTTAATAATGAACCCTTTTTCCAGTTCTTCAGATGTCCTACCTCAAAAGAATTTGTATATTCTGGATTAAGATTAGGATTTCCTGAAGGAGTACTTCGTGAATCACTAAAACTAAAAAAAGGTAATAGCCACCAATGATGAGGCCGTTTTATTCTACGACTATACCCTATTTGAACCGAATTCTCTTTTGTTAGCTCATAAGAGAAATGAGTACTTGGAAAAAGGTCAAAATAACTCCTGTTATTTATTTCATTGGTAGCTGTTAAATTCGTTTTTGCTTCTGTATATTCTGCCCTAATCCCAAGTTGATATGAAAATTTTTTAATCTTATTACCAAACATTAGATATCCTGCAGAAACATTTTGGTTATAAATCAATAGGTTTTTAAAATCTGGAAGAAATTCCCAGCTATTTGATGAATCTATAAATTCTTCAACTCCATAATCATCTTTTATTTCTTTTATACTTGATTTTAAACCTAATTCTAATTTTCCTTTTTTTATAGGATGAACATAGTCTGTCTGTAAAATCCAGTTGTTAGAACTTTCATTGTTAAAAATACGATCTTCACTATTATCCGTTACATCAACATCATTCGTCTGAGAAATTGTAGAATTCTCATTGTCAATTCTTTCCGATTGACTTACATCAAAAGTTAACAATTGTTCCTTTCTTTTAAAAGTTTTACGATAATTGAACGAAATATCATGCGAATTCCTAAATTTATCTTCAAGCTCCAATCTTTTTACGGTTTGCGTTGCCACGTCAAACTCATCAAAATCTTCATAAATCAAGGTATTTTCATTAGTACCATCTCCAATACTGTACCTTCCGGAAATGGTTAATGAATTGTAATTATTGAGATTAATTTCTGTTCCCAATCTAAAATTATGATTTAAACTAGATCTATCCATCTTTGTGTCAGATGTATAGCTAAAACTGGTATCAGGATAGGTAAACTCCTGATTGGTTTTTTTTGAACCAGGAGAATCTCGATAACTAATACCATAACCAGTAAATACACTGAAGTTTTTCTTTTTAAGGGTAATATTAAAGCCTCCACCGTAATTATTGGGATATCCAAATGTTGCATTTACAGAACCATTTACACCTTCTCTCCTATCTCTTTTTAATATGATATTAATAATACCCACCTCTCCTTCAGCATCATATCTTGCTGAAGGATTTGTAATGACTTCAATTTTTTCAATTTGACTTCCCTGCAATTGCTTTAATGCGTCAGAAGTACTCATACCAGTCATTCCTGATGGTTTTCCATTAATTAATATTCTCACATTTTCACTCCCCCTCAAACTTACATTTCCATCAACATCAACTTCTACAGAAGGTACATTATCCAAAATTTCTGCAGCATCAGACCCCTGATTGGTAACATCTTTGTCAACATTATAAATCCTTTTATCCAAGTCTAATTCCATCAATTTTTTTTCTTCCACCACTTCAAATTCATCAAGATTTTTAACAGATGGTGTTAACTTAATTTTCTTTAAATCAACATCCTTGTTCTCAATAATAATGTTGTTAATTGTCTTATTATCGAAACTTAAAAAAGAAATTTTAGCATAATAATTTCCTGAGGGAACCTGCATTAAAAATTTACCATTTAGTTCAGTTGCTGTTCCTTTTACATAGCTAGAATCTTTAGTTTTAAAAAGCGCTATAGCTACATAAGGTAATCCTTCATTTTTATCATCGAAAATATGGCCAAAAAGAGTGTAGGTGATTTCCTTTTTTTTGGGTCTTTGTGAAAACGCACTTATAAAAAACAAAAAAGTTATTACAATTAATATGGTGTGTTTTATTTTCAAGTTGAGTTATTGTTACTATAATTATCCGTAATGAATATAAGACTATAAAAAAACTTTAAAGTTTAATACTAAACATTAAATCTAAAGTGCATAATATCGCCATCTTCCACCACATACTCCTTGCCTTCTATTCCAAGCTTACCGGCTTCTCTACAAGCAGCTTCAGAACCCAAGCTAATAAAATCATTGTATTTGATTACCTCAGCACGAATAAATCCTTTTTCAAAATCAGTGTGTATCACACCCGCAGCTTGTGGTGCAGTCATTCCTTTATGTATCGTCCAGGCTTTAACTTCCTTAGCACCAGCTGTGAAAAAAGTATCTAAATTTAACAAACGATAAGCTGCTCTGATTAAAATATTTACTCCAGCTTCCTTTAATCCCATGTCCTCTAAAAATTCTTGTCTCTCCTCATAAGTATCTAATTCGACAATATCAGCCTCAATCTGAGCACCAATCATAATCACCTCAGCATTCTCATCTTTTACATTTTCTTTTACCTTATCAACATATTGGTTTCCGCTAGTTACCGAATTTTCATCTACATTACACACATACAAAATGGGCTTATTGGTTAACAGATACATGTTTTTAATAAAAACTTCCTCATCTTTGGTTACCTCTACTGTTCGGGCAGATTTTCCCGCATTTAATGCATCAATATAAAGTTGCAAAACTCCCGCTTCTTTGACAGCACTTTTATCTCCTGTCTGAACTTTTCTTTTAATTCCTTCCAGTTTTTTTTCAACTGTTTCAAGGTCTTTCAGTTGCAGTTCTGTATCAATTATTTCCTTGTCTCTTACCGGATCAACAGACCCGTCAACGTGCACCACGTTATTATCATCAAAGCATCTTAACACATGAATGATAGCATCCGTTTCCCTAATGTTGGCTAAAAATTTATTCCCCAAGCCTTCTCCTTTGCTAGCTCCTTTTACCAAACCGGCTATATCAACAATTTCTATGGTTGTTGGCATCACTCTTCCCGGATGTACCAGACTTTCCAATTTCTCAAGGCGTTCATCTGGAACAGTAATTACACCAACATTGGGTTCAATGGTACAAAAAGGGAAATTTGCCGATTGAGCTTTGGCATTTGACAAACAATTGAACAACGTAGATTTACCAACATTTGGCAAGCCGACAATACCACATTTTAAAGCCATATTTTATTGATTTTTAGCCGGCAAATATAAGTTATTAATCTGAAAAGTTACTAACAATCAGCAAGTGAAAATATTATAATAGCAGGATAAAATCAAAACTAATCTTTTACTTACTTTTGACACTGGAATTTTTTTAATTCAAAAATAGCTATGGCAGGAGAAAGTAAAGCTCAACTGGTAATCTATAATATTTTAAATCCTCTGATTCAATTATTTGCCAGAGTGGGTATAACACCGAACATGATTACTTCATTTGGCCTATTATTGAATATAACTGCTGCAATTCTTTTTATTATAGGTGCAGAAATATCCGACAGAACGGATATGACTTATGTAGGTTGGAGTGGTTTTACCATTCTTATTGCTGGGCTTTTCGACATGATGGATGGTAGGTTAGCAAGAATTGGAAACATGAGTAGCGCTTTTGGTGCTTTCTATGATTCTGTTGTTGACCGTTACAGCGAGTTGGTGATGTTTTTAGGAATCTGTTATTTCTTAATTTCACATCATTATTTTATGAGTTCTTTGTTTGCTTTTGTCGCCTTAATTGGTTCTATGATGGTAAGCTATACTCGAGCTAGAGCCGAAGCTTTAGGAATTAATTGTAGTATTGGCATGATGCAAAGACCTGCAAGAGTGGTAACTATTGGTCTTGCTGCGATGGTTTGTGGTATTGTTTATTTCTTTTTTGGCCCCTTTATTTTTCATTTTCCAAACACCAATTTTACAATTTTCGAAACAATTTCAATTTTTACTTTGCCCATAACATTTGTTTCTATAACGGCAAACATTACAGCAATACAACGGTTACTTCATTGCAAAAAAGAAATGCAAAAGAAAGGTTAAATATCTACTTGAACTTTTGTTCGCCACTTTTTATTATTAGTTAATTAATTTTATTCTTAAACGATAATGAATTGCTATATTTGCCGTCTAAAAATTTAAATTAATAATTAAACATTATGAGTCAAAATATTGCAAATGCAGATGGCAGACTTGGTATTTTATTACCAGGAATGGGTGCGGTTGCTACAACTTTAATAGCTGGAGTTCTTGCCATAAATAAAGGTATTTCTAAACCTATTGGATCAACCACTCAAATGGGGACAATAAGATTAGGTAAAAGAACAGATAACAATTCTCCTTTAATTAAAGATTTTATTCCTTTAGCTGATATCAAAAACATCGTTTTTGGAGGCTGGGATATTTTTGATGTAAACATATTCGAATCGGCACAAAATGCTGCTGTACTAGATCGATATCTTTTAGAACAATTAAAACCTGATTTAGAAGCCATCAAACCAATGAAAGGAGTGTTTGATAAAAAATATGTTACCAAATTAGATGGATCTTACATTAAACATGCTAACAACAAAATGGAGTTAGCAGAAGCTTTAAGACAAGACATTAGAGACTTTAAAGCAAAAAATAACTGCGATAGATTAGTAATGGTTTGGACAGGTTCTACTGAGATTTATATTGAAGAAAGTGCTGTTCATCAAACCATTGAATCTTTGGAAGAAGGAATGAGAAACAATGATGAAAATATTCCTTCAAGCATGTTATACGCTTATGCTGCTATTAAAGAAGGTATTCCTTACGCAAACGGTGCGCCTAATTTATCTGCTGATATTCCTGCTTTGGTTCAATTGGCAAAAGACAATAACGTGCCTATTTGTGGTAAAGATTTTAAAACCGGACAAACATTAATGAAAACCATACTAGCTCCCGGATTAAAAACTAGATCAATAGGAGTTGCAGGTTGGTTTTCTACTAATATTCTTGGAAATAGAGATGGTGAAGTTTTAGATGACCCTGCAAGTTTCAAAACTAAAGAAGTTTCTAAACTAAGTGTTTTAGATAGCATTTTAGAGCCTGAAAAAAATCCCGATTTATACAAAGACCTTTACCATAAAGTAAGAATTAACTATTATCCTCCTCATGGAGACAATAAAGAAGGTTGGGATAACTTGGATATTTTTGGATGGCTGGGTTACAAAATGCAGATAAAAGTGGATTTTTTATGTAAAGATTCTATTTTAGCTGCTCCTTTAGTGTTAGATTTAGCTATCTTTTTAGATTTAGCTTCTAGAACAGAAATGTCTGGAGTTCAAGAGTGGTTGTCTTTCTTCTTTAAATCACCACAAACGCCTATTAAAGGATTATTGCCTATGCATGATATCTTTAAACAAGAAATGAAATTAAAAAATACCTTACGTCATTTACGAGGCGAAGATTTAATTACTCACTTAGGATTAGATTACGATAACTAAGAATTTAAATAAAGGCAAAGGCTGCTACTCCAAAAAAGTAGCAGCCTTTTTTATTTTCACAAAATGAGACTTATCTACCTGATTTTTGCTACTGTATTCGGTGTAGGCTATTCGCCTTTTGCACCTGGAACAGCAGGAGCAATTGTAGCCTGTCTTAGTTTATGGCTGTTCGAAAAATATAATCTTATTTCAACAACTACATCTCCAATATTGTTTATTGGATTAATCGTATGCACAACAATCTTAGGAATTATTGCTGGCAATAAATTAGAAAAAGAATTGGGAAAAGATGCATCAATTATTGTTATTGATGAAGTGATTGGCCTGTGGATAACCATGCTTTT
>CAYRAD010000171.1:0-6056 GCA_964422135.1 uncultured Vicingus sp. | reverse complement strand
TTTTTCGAGGCCAATTGTTGTTGTTTAGGTCAACATCGGCAGTTTCTAACCAAGGATCCATTTCTATGCTTTCAACCTCTTTTTTAAAGAAAAATACCTTACTTACATTTTTATCATTCTTTCTCCATATCTCGGCAGGAATCCGTACTTCTTCAGATGTGCCATCCTTAAATGTAAAATTTAAAATGATGGGCATCACCAATCCACCAATATTTTCGAAATCAATTTGGTAATAATTAAAGTCAGATTCTAATATTTTAATATCCTTCTCATTAAATTTAGAAAGATACTTTTCATATTCTTGCTGATCTATCAATGTAGCCTCAAAAGGATCGCGTTTGTTATAAAAATCCAACACCGAAGTATCTTTTTCGCTATAAGTGGTGATGTCTTTTTTATTTCGGGTTACGCCAATATGAACAGGTTCATTGGCTTCCATTTCTTTAGCAATGGCTTTTTCCACTGCTGGATTTTTAGTATCTATTTTAAAATGTTCCACTTTATTGATGGATAAATCGACATGGTCGGTAGTATAAAACCATCCTCTCCAAAACCAATCCAAATCAACTGCCGAAGCATCTTCCATGGTTCTGAAAAAATCTTCTGGAGTAGGGTGCTTAAATTTCCAACGTTCTGCATAGGTTTTAAAAGCAAAATCAAACAATTCTCTTCCCATTACTGTTTCTCTTAAAATATTTAAAGCAGCTGAAGGTTTTCCATAAGCGTTATTTCCAAATTGATGTAACGACTCAGAGTTAGTCATAATTGGTGTTATATTACTTTTATCTCCTTTCATATAATCAACAATGGTGTATGCAGGACCTCTTCTTGAAGGATAACCTCTCTCCCATTCTTGCTCGCACATGTATTGTGTAAAAGTGTTCAAACCTTCATCCATCCATGTCCACTGGCGTTCGTCAGAATTGATAATCATTGGAAAAAAGTTATGTCCTACTTCGTGGGTAATTACACTAATCATAGCATATTTAGTTCTTTCGGAGTATGTTCCATCCTCATTAGGTCGTCCACCATTAAAACAAATCATGGGGTATTCCATTCCAATGCTTTTAGAATGAACTGAAATAGCCACAGGATATGGATAATCACACGTATGCTTTGAATAGGAAGCAATGGTATGTGCCACCACTTTGGTACTGTATTTTCCCCAAAGTGGATTTCCTTCTTTTGGATAATAACTCATAGCCATGGTAGTTTTTCCATTGTATTTTACCGACATGGCATCCACAATAAATTTTCGTGAGCTGGCAAAAGCAAAATCCCGAACATTGGTAGCACTATACGACCACGTTTTAGTTCCTTTAGCTTTTGTTTTTTCTGCTGCTTCTGCTTCTTCCTGGGTAACAATTACAACTGGTGTAACAAATTCTTTTTGTGCTTTTTTAAACCGCTCAATTTGTTTGGAATTCATTATTGAAGATGGGTTTTTTAAAACGCCTGTTGCTGCAACAACATGGTCGGAAGGAACGGTAATGTTTACTTTAAAATCACCAAAAGTTAAGGTAAATTCTCCATTTCCTAAAAATTGCTTGTTTTGCCAGCCTTCCACCTCGTTGTAAACTGCCATTCGAGGGTAGAATTGGGCAATGGTGTATAAATAGTTGTCATCTTTTGGAAAATATTCATATCCAGATCTCCCGCCAATTTCATCTCGATTATTGATGTTATACCACCAACCAATTTTTAAAGAGTAAGAAGCACCCGGCAACAATGGAGTTGGTAAATCAACCCGCATCATGGTTTTATTGATGGTATGTTTTAACTCCTGTCCTTTGGCATCTTTTACATACGCTAGTTTAAATCCGCCATCAAAATTGTTGTGTAATCTGGCAATGTCAGCAACGTTCATGCTTTTATTAATGTTGATGCTATTGATTAATTTAGAATCAGAATCTTTTGCCCGAACGTTTTGATCTAATTGAATCCATAAATAGTTCAATTTATCAGGTGAATTGTTTTTGTAAGTAATTACTTCTTTTCCAGTTAATGTTTGTTTTTCATCATCCAAAGTAATGTCCATAACATACGATGCTTTTTGCTGGTAGTATTCATGACCAGGAGCTCCAGAAGCAGTTCTATATACATTAGGTGTAGCCAGTTCTTCTTTTAACTGCTTAAATTTATTATGGTTATAATTGTCTTGAGCAAACAATTGACCAGCAATAAGTATGATGACAAGTACATTTAGTTTTCTCATGTTATTCTTTTATTTCGTGCGTTTCGCTCACCTTGCTTTTATCAAATACGTAAGTAATTTTTTGATCTCCAACCGTTAGGTAAACCATATTGGTTTGTTCAGGAAAAAGTTCTGTTAGCAAAGTATTTTTGATGGTAACTTTTTGGGGTGACTCCGTTTTTTCTGACTCGATGTAACAGTAAATAAAATCATCATTGTTCACTTCCTTACCAATAAAATTAAACTTCAATTGTTTACCATCAGCACTCATTTTGAACTTACTATCAATGTATTTTTTTAGATAATCATTTGCCTTATCAACCTCCTTGTCTTCTCCCAAATACATTTCGGGCACACCCACATTTTCAAGTGCATGCTCCAGGTCGTGACCAATAAATTTTATGGAAATTTCAAAGGTTTGGCTTTTGGAGTTATAAGCTGCTTCAGTAATAGACACATAGTATTTATGCCATGAAAAGCTTAATAAAAATAGCGTAAATACCGAAATCAATAGTTTCTTTTTCACTTCAGATTATTAAAAAATAAAAGCTAATTTAGGAATTTAATTCAAGAAACTTTTTGCCTTTTCGATTGCAGCCTCAATTCCTTCGATATAACTACCGCCCGCAGTGGCAAAAAATGGTTGTCCGCCACCTCCACCTCTCATCTCTTTAGCTGCTTCCCGGATTATGTTTCCGGCATGCAAGCCTTTTTCTGCAACCAAATTATCAGAAATAACAATAGTAAGGCTTGGTTTTTCATTAACCTCAGCACCTAGAACTAAAAAGAGGTTTTCTAATTGTCCTTTTAGTTGAAAAGCTAAATCTTTTATAGCAGCACTATCTCCCAACTCAATTTTTTGAGCGATTAAATTTACACCATTAACATTCTCAACATCAGCCAACAAAGCTTCTTTTATTTCTTTCGTTTGTATTTTATTATTTTGCTGGCCTTGCTTTTCAAATTTCTTTTTAGATGAACTAATCTCATCAATAATCTTTTTTGGAACTTTAGCTGACATCAAAAACGCCAAGATAGCCTTAAATCTATCGGACACGGTTACATTAGATTTATTTCCTAGACCTACTGCATCCATTCCTTCATTCAGGTTATATGATAAGTTACATATGCTCTTTGCATGTTCATCTCTAATTTGTTTAATTTCCTGAATAGTTTTCTCTGACACATATTCTTTAACATAGTCTAATTCTTTTAAAGAAATATCTAAATCTTTTACTTTCCTATCAATCCATTCTCCAGCTCCCTTAGATGTCAAAGATTCAATTCTTCTAATTCCTGCTGCTATGGCCCCTTCGGATTTAATTTTAAACAACTCAATATCTTTGGTGTTGTTTACATGAATACCGCCACACAATTCTTTCGAATCACCAAATTGAATCATCCGTACCACATCTCCATATTTTTCACCAAACAACATCATGGCTCCTTTTTCTTCTGCAATAGCAATTGGAATTGCTCGATGTTCTTGCAAGGCAATCCCTTCCTGAATTCTTTTATTGACTAAATTCTCAATTTTTTCAAGGTCGGCATCACTCACTTTTTCGAAATGAGAAAAATCGAAACGTAGGTGTTCGGCATTTACCAAGGAACCCTTTTGTTCAACATGTGTTCCCAATACTTCGCGTAAAGCTTGATGTAACAAGTGCGTTGCCGAATGATTTTTAGCAGTGAGCCTTCTTTTGCTTCCCTCTACCACTGCCTTGAATTTTACATTAACATTTTCAGGCAATTCTTTTGTAAAGTGGATAATTACATTGTTCTCTTTTTTGGTGTCAATAATTTCAATTTTATTGCCATTCAATTCAAAGTAACCGGTATCACCTACCTGCCCCCCTCCTTCGGGATAAAAAGGGGTTAAGTTAAATACCAGTTGGTACATTTCTTCTCCCTTGGCCTTTACTTTTCTGTATCGGGTAATGTAAACATCAATCTCGGTATAATCGTATCCGATAAATTCTTCAACGTCATCTTCTCTTAAATTTATCCAGTCGTCTGTTTCAATTTTTCCGGCAGCACGAGAGCGTGCTTTTTGTTTTAAGAGTTCGTCCGAAAATCCTGGCATATCTACATGAAAATTATTTTCTAAAGCTAGTAATTGAGTTAAGTCTATTGGAAACCCAAAAGTATCGTACAGTTCAAAAGCAAATCTACCATCTATTGTTCTGTCGTTAGCTGTTGACAAATAGTCTTCAAATCGCTGAATTCCTCTTTCCAATGTTTTTAAAAAGCTGTCTTCTTCTTCTTTAACCACTTTGGTGATTAACTCCTGTTGAGCCCTTAATTCCGGGAAAAAATCACCCAGTTGATTCACCAACACCTCAACCAACTGATTGATAAAAGGTTTTCTGAAATTTAAAAAACTATAGCCATAACGAATTCCTCTTCTTAAAATTCTTCGAATAACATAACCTGCTCCAGTGTTAGAAGGCAACTGTCCATCTACGATTGCAAAAGCTACTGCTCTTAAGTGATCGGCAATTACTCTGATTGCTATATCCGATTTTAAATCTGAGCTCTTATATGCTACTCCTGAAAGCAGAACTATTTTATCAATAATTGGAGAAAACACATCCGTATCGTAATTCGATTTTTTACCTTGCAACACCATTACCAAACGCTCAAACCCCATTCCGGTATCCACATGTTTTGCTAACAACTGTTTTAACTTTCCACTAGCCATTCGGTTAAACTCCATAAAAACCAAGTTCCAAATTTCTATTACCTGTGGGTGGTCTTTATTAACTAGTTCTTTTCCTGGAATTTTAGCAATTTCTTCAGCGCTTCTTAAATCAATGTGGATTTCGGAACAAGGACCACACGGACCAGTATCTCCCATTTCCCAGAAATTGTCTTTTTTATTGCATTTTAAAATATGCTCTTCAGATAAACCCTGCTTGATAAGTATATTTTTCCATAAGTTGTATGCTTCTTCATCAAATGGAGTTCCATCATTTTCATCACCTTCAAAAACAGTAAAATAAAGTATGTTCTTGTCAATTTTATAAATATCAACCAACAGTTCCCATGCCCATTCAATGGCTTCTTTCTTAAAATAGTCTCCAAAACTCCAGTTCCCTAGCATTTCAAACATAGTATGATGATAGGTATCAACTCCAACTTCTTCTAAATCGTTGTGTTTACCGGAAACTCGCAAACATTTTTGAGTATCAGCAATTCTTGTATGTTTTATTTCAGAATTTCCTAAAAACAAATCTTTAAACTGATTCATTCCCGCATTGGTAAACATTAATGTTGGATCATTTTTTATCACCATTGGTGCAGAAGCCACTATTTGATGCTGCTTTTGGGTGAAAAAATCTAAAAATGTTTGTCTTATTTGTCGAGAATTCATTCTGTTAATTAATGTTAATTATACGTTAATGCCAATTTCTCAATTTGAAATTATTTAAAATTGATTAATTTTGTGGTCAAAATTAGCATATATTCTTTAAATGGCTAAGGCAAAATATAGATATAATTCACATACATTAAGCTACGATAAAATTGAGCTTTCCTTCAGGCAAAAACTGGCTAGAGCACTTACTTTTTTAGGTGCTAGTCTGGTAATTGCAGTAATTATTTATGGCATTACTTACACTTTTGTTGATTCTCCTAAAGAGAAACAATTAAAGACCGAAAATGCCAAGCTACTTTCTCAATATGCAATTTTGAATAAAAAAATGGATCAATTATCTGTTGTTTTAAAAGATATTGAGCACCGTGACGACAATATTTACAGGGTTATTTTTGAAGCAGAACCCATTGCAGATGAAATAAGAAATGCTGGATTTGGAGGAGTAAACAGGTACAAAAAATTAGAAGGTTATAATAATTCTGAATT
>CAYRAD010000170.1:2644-6060 GCA_964422135.1 uncultured Vicingus sp. | reverse complement strand
ATTGGTGAAGAAATAGACAACGAAACACTTGGTGGTGCAACAACTCATTGTGAAATCTCTGGTGTTACAGATTATAAATGTAATGATGATCACGATTGCTTAGATCGAATAAAAAGAATAATGAGTAAAATTGGTGATTATGATAAAGCAGGTTTTAATCGTATAAAATCTGCTCCACCAAAATTAAATGAAAAAGAAATTTTTGGAATCATACCTGATACTCGGGAACAGCAATATGAGATGAGAGACATTATTCTACGACTAGTAGATAATTCTGAGTTTGATGAATACAAAGAAGATTACGGTAAATCCATTGTTTGTGGTTATGCCAGAATTGATGGATGGTCTGTAGGTATTGTTGCCAATCAGAGAACTGTAGTGAAAAATAAAAAAGGAGAAATGCAATTTGGAGGTGTCATTTATTCCGATTCTGCCGATAAATCTGCTCGTTTTATCATGAATTGCAATCAAAAGAAAATCCCATTATTATTTTTACAAGATGTTAGTGGGTTTATGATAGGCTCTCGTTCTGAACATGGAGGAATAATTAAAGACGGAGCAAAAATGGTAAGTGCTCAATCAAATTCTGTTGTTCCAAAATTTACGGTAATTATTGGAAATTCTTATGGAGCTGGCAATTATGCTATGTGTGGAAAAGCTTATGATCCTAGGCTAATTGTAGCTTGGCCAACTGCCCAATTAGCTGTTATGAGTGGTGCTGCTGCTGCAAAAACGCTACTTCAGATAGAAGTAGCTTCTTTAAAAAGGAAGGGAAAGAAGATTACCAAAAAAAATGAGGATGAATTATACAATAAAATAAAAGACAGGTATGATGAACAAATATCTCCTTATTATGCTGCTGCAAGATTATGGACAGATGCCATTATTAATCCTTTAGATACAAGAAAATGGGTTTCTATGGGTATTGAAGCAGCCAACCATGAACCTATCGAAAAACCCTATAATGTTGGAATTATTCAAACATAATGTTGGATTAATCATTTAAATTATATTAATTTACAAAAAAATTAATACTTATTATCATGCAAAAAATAACTATAAAACTATTAGCAATTATCTTATTCGCAGGTATTCTATATGCTTGTGGCGATAATCAAGAAGACGAAACAAAAATTGAAGACGATGTAGTTGTAGATGAAATTACTGCTCCAGACTACAATGATGAGGTAGAATATGTGCTACCATCTCCTCTTCAAATTGCTGAATTATTTAAAAATTCTGGATTAAGCTATATAGGTGATCTTACTAATACAAAAGATAGAATTGAAACGTACATTACTAAAAAAGATCAGAAATTAAACTTTGGTGTTTACTCAGCAGATATGGCTTATTGTATTATGAATAACCAAACACAGGAATCTATTAATTACTTGAACACACTAAGATTATTATCCGAAAAACTCTGGATGACAGATATTTTAAATTCAATGGGTTTAAGTGCTAGATTGGAAGCCAACATTGGTAATGAAGATTCTCTAACTTTTATTATGGCAGATTTACAAATGCAATTGGATGATTATTTGGAAGAAAATGGAATCAGCAATACAGGTTCTGTAATTTTTGCCGGAGCATGGATAGAAACTATGTATCTTGGTTCTAGGGTTATCGAATCAGAAAAAAATGATAAGCTTGTTTCAAGGGTTTCTGAGCAAGCAGTGATATTGCAAAACTTAATAGCATCAATAAAACAAACTGACGAAAATAACGATTTTGCTGATTTGGTAACCGATTTGGAAAATATAAACAAACATTTTTCCCGTTTTGATAGTGAAAGTGAAGAAGACTATATTATGACTGACGAAGAAATTAAATCGTTAAGTATTGATATTGCTACATTAAGAGGAAAACTTGTAGGCGATAAATAAACATTTTAATATAATATTCTGTATGAAAAGATCAATCATTTACTCCGTTTTGGCAGTCATATTATTTTTTACAACTACTGCAATTCAATATAATTCAAATGAATGCGATGTTCGTGCACTCAAAAACGAAACACTTAAAAACTTAAAGCCTGATTATAAGTATGATTCATCCAAAATAACCAGATTTCTGTTTACTAACAAAGAACAGGTTATTGAAATTGCAGCTCCATTATTTAAAGATGATAAGTATAGGTTTATTTTTAATGTAGCTGGTATGCCAAAAGATATTGGCGTAAAGTTTTATGACAAGAAAAAAGGATCAAAAAAAAGGAAAGAACTTTACTCGTTGCAAAAAGTTGAAGGACAGAATATTTACTTTTTCGATCCGATAGTTTCTAAAAAGATTTACTTGGATTATATTGTACCAAGAACAACAAAACAAAAATTAACGGGATGTATAGTTTGTGTAATCGGTTACCATTTAAATAAAGAAGAATGAAAATAAACAAATTCATAGCCGCATTAATTATGATTGCTACTTTCGTTTTAACAACTTCACAAGTTAAAGATGAATGTGATGCAACTACTTTAAAAGCAAAATTAAAAAGAGAGTTAAGACCAGACTACAAATATGATTCGTCAAAATCTACTCATATCATATACAAAGCTAAAAAACAGGTAAAAGAAATTGAAGTACCTTTATTTATGGGTGAAAAATATAGATTTTTGTTTAACACAAGCTGTTTAAAACAAGCTGTTGACGTGAAAATTTACAACAAAAGCATAAAAAGTAAAAAAAGAAAATTACTGTATTCCATAGAACCAAAAGAGGGTGAAGATATTTATATTTTTGAACCTGAAAAATCAAGAAAAATGTATATTGAATATACCATTCCAGAAAGTACTGAAGCTAACTCAGAAGGTATGTTGGTTTTTGTTTTAGGTTACAAGTTGTCGATTCTAAAATCTTTGGATAAATAATTATTTTCTTTCTGAATCAATGGCGTTTCTAACGCTACCATATTTGAGTAAGAAATTGTTAGCTGTTTCGTAGTCAACATTTAGCTCTTGCATTATCATTTTGGTTCCTCTGTCAACTAATTTATTATTACTCAACTGCATATCCACCATTTTATTTCCCCTTACCCTGCCCAACTTTATCATTACTGATGTAGAAATCATATTTAAAATCAATTTCTGAGCAGTACCTGACTTCATTCGGGTACTACCGGTAACAAACTCAGAACCTACAATAACTTCTATTGGAAATTTTGATACTCTTGCAACAGGACTATCATTGTTGCAAACAATACAACCAGTTTCAATTCTTTGTTTATTACACATTTCCAAAGCACCAATTACATAAGGTGTTGTTCCTGATGCAGCTATACCAATCACAACATCTTTACTAGAAATAGAATATTTTTGTAAATCTATCCACCCTTGTTCTTTACTATCTTCTGCAAATTCAACTGCTTTCCACATTGCTGAATCTCCACCGGCAATCAAGCCAATCACCAAACCATGCTC
>CAYRAD010000170.1:0-2544 GCA_964422135.1 uncultured Vicingus sp. | reverse complement strand
GATTCTGTTGTTTTATCTACCATTAAAAACTGTAATATTTATACGAAATTACTAAAACTTCATTACCAAAATTATTTATTAAATTTATGGCAAACTTTTTATTATGTCAAAAAACTTAAGCGAATTATCGGGGAGAAAAGGCATGACTGATAACCTATTTGAAAAATTAGGTGAAGCTGCTATTGAAAATGGTACACCTACTCAAAAAAAACTTGATGAACTTGCCAAAGAGTTTCTGATTGGTAAAGCAAATACTTATGGTACCGCATCGTTTTACGATTTTATGAAACCCGAAAATAAAAGGAAGAAAGCATATGTGTGTAACGGTTCTGCCTGCTTGTGTGCCGGAACTCAGGAAAAAGTGGCAACTGAATTGAACAAACTTTACAAAGAAGAAGAAATTGGCCACATGACCTGTTTAGGTCGTTGCCACGAAAATGCTGCTTTTAACATCGATGGAAAAAACTACTCCGGTAATGACATTGAAAACATTTCCAAGCTAAACTCAAATGGTAAAGACAACTATAACGTTAAATCCACCAAAGAAGTTTTAACTGCACCTTTCGATGGTTTTGACCAACATTATGCTATTCTGAAAAATATGCTGAAACAAGACTCAGAAGCAGTTTTGGAAGAAATTAAAACCTCGAATATCAGGGGACGTGGCGGTGCCGGTTTTCCTATGGGATTTAAATGGGAAGCTTGTAGAAATGAAGAAAGTGATGATAAGTTTATTATTTGCAATGCTGATGAAGGTGATCCAGGAGCTTATTCAGATAGATATTTATTAGAACAACACCCTCATTCCGTTTTGTTCGGAATGATGGTAGCCGGTTATTGTACTCATGCAAATTGGGGCGTTTTGTACATCAGGGCCGAATATCCAGAAGCTGTTGAAATCGTTCAGAATGCCATTGACGAGTTACATGCTAACAATTTATTAGGAAAAAACATCAATGGTTCAGGATTCAATTTTGATTTTAAAATCATCAAAGCACAAGGAGCTTATATCTGTGGAGAAGAAACCGCTTTAATCAATTCTATCGAAGGACAACGACCAGAAGTTAGAACACGACCTCCCTATCCTACTCAACAAGGATTGTTTAATAAACCAACTATCGTAAATAACGTAGAAACCTTAGCGGCTGTTTATCATATTATAAAAAATGGTGGTGATGCGTATCGAAAATTGGGTACAGAAAAATCTTCAGGAACAAAATTAGTTTGTTTAGATAGCTTTTTCAACAATTCAGGAATCTATGAAGTAGAAATGGGAACACCTCTTTCAGTAGTTATTAACGATTTTGGAGGTGGCTTTAAATCTCCTGTAAAGGCCATGCAAATTGGTGGACCACTAGGAGGAATTGTTCCTATCTCAAAAATAAATGACTTAACAATTGATTTTGAATCGTTTGCTACTAATGGTTTTCTTTTAGGCCATGCTTCAATTGTTTGTATTCCTGAAGGCTTTTCGATAATGAAATACATTAATCACCTATTTGAATTTGCAGCTTATGAAAGTTGTGGAAAATGCTTTCCTTGTCGTTTAGGCACCAAAAGGGGGCACGAAATGACAGAAAATGCATTAAACGAAAATTATAAGATTGACATCAACTTATTTCATGATTTATTAAACACCTTAAAACAAGGTTCACTATGTGCTCATGGAGGAGGAATACCATTACCTATAAAAAATGCATTACATTACTTTGAGTCTGAGCTAAATGAATATTTTTTATAAATGAAATTATTCACTCCAAATACTGATTGTTTTAACAACTACTATGATAAAGCAAAATTTTTAATGGCATGGAGAATTTCCGTGTCCTTTTCTATCATTTTTGGAATCTTATCTCTTGTGTTTTTTAACGGAGATCCAAAGGCATTAACAAGCTACATCACTACATTTATCATTGTCTTTTCAACTGTAATTTATTTATACTTCACCAAAAATTTTGCTCCAATATTTTGGTTATATGCAATTAGTGGAACTGTGTTAGCAAATTTTGCGATGAATTATGTAATGAATTTTACACACTATGTTGATTTTATGTGGATGATAGCATGTATTCTTTTGGTTTTTGTGGGGATTGGAAGAAAAACAGGTATTTTATTTATTGTATTAAATGCCTTGGGAATTGCCTACTTTTTTTGGTTCTCTTTAAATACACATATAGAAATACTACAACCTAAATCTAATATTGATTTAATTGGAGACTACATAGAAGTACTTTTTGCTTTTTTTGTTATCGCTTATCTCCTTCAACAATACCTAAAATTTAATGAATACAACGAATCTAAATTAAAAGAAGCCAATCGAAAACTGGAGATTCAAAATAAAATGATTTCGACCAAAAATGAGGAAAATATTACCTTGATAAAAGAAGTTCACCATCGGGTAAAAAATAACCTGCAAATCATAATCAGTTTATTGCGATTACAAAAAGGCGAATTAAAATCTGATGAAGCAAAAAGACATTTTTCGGAAGCCATTAACAGAATCATGGTAATGTCGTTAATTCATAAAAGATTATACCAACAAAC
>CAYRAD010000169.1:0-6130 GCA_964422135.1 uncultured Vicingus sp. | reverse complement strand
CTATATCTAAATACAACTCCATTTTGCACATAATCGATTGCATCAGCAACATAGATGTCATTGTTTGTAGGGTCAATTCCTAATCCATAAAAAATATTGCCATTACTCGGAATAATTGCAGTAGAAGGTAAGGTGGTATCTGAAATGCCATATTGAAATACACCATCGTTTAAAAAATACAGAACATCACTAGCTGCATTGATTTTAAGATTATTGGGTGACTGAGAAATATTGGGAAAAACATAAGTTTGCTCAATTGTTCTGTTTGCAGGGTTAAACCTAATAAGTTTAGGATTCGTAGAACTAATACCTCCGCTGCATAATATCCAGATTTTGTTGTTTTTATCAATTACAAGACTGTTAGGGCTTTCTCCAACGGAAACACTTCCAATTAACGCATCATTTAAAGGGTTAATAATTAAAAGTTGATCGTTCGTCATGTCGCACACATATACCGAATCATTGTATTGCAATAACTCTTCAGTCCATCCGTTAACAGCTATATTTCCGCTAATGGAATTGTTGATTAAATTAACAATTTGAATGGAATTGGAATACAAATCGGTAACATAGGCCTTGTTGTTATTGATAGGTAAAAAATAGCGGGGAGAATTAAATCCGCTAATAGTCGCTGCCGAACTAAAATTATCCATACTTACAACTTCAATTTTTGAAGAATTGTTTACAATAATGTATCCTAATCCGTTAAATTGAGTCATCGACTGAGCAATATCACCTAATGCAGTATTATTGTTTTGCTGCCAATATACATTTTGGGTGAGCTGATTATTAGCTTTATTGTAAAGGGTTAAAGAAGAATTTCCCCATCCAAAATTACCTTCATTAATGATTAAAACGTCAGTATTCGCAGTATTTTGAACCGGATTATCTTCGCATGAGATGCATTGAGGGCCAAGTTTGTCTTTTTTACAGGAAAATAAGAGAAGGAGAGTTGATATGGCTAAAATGAACGTTCTCATCCCTTATTGAAATTAACAATTATACTTAACAGATAATTTCTTCCTGGCATTGGCCGGTTAGCGATAGATTGATATTCCTGTCCGAAAATATTAGTTACTTTAAAAGTACCTAAAACATTCCATGTTGGATGGACAACAAAACGATTTGAAATAGAAACTGATGAAATAAAATTAGCCGGTAAATACCAATTGTTATCTGAAGTAATAAATCGTTCGCTGGTATAATTGTATGTATAAGCTAAAATCATCTTTTTGTAATGAAGTTGAATAGAATTACTTAGTTTGTGGTAAGGAACATAGATTAACTGTTTGTTTAAGGAGTTATCATGGTCATTATCGGCTTTCATATTCGTTGACTGGGTGTAAGCGTAATTCAGGTTGCCAATAATTTTTAGTTTATTTATGTGTACTGTCAGGTTCAACTCGGTTTCAATGCCCTTATTTTTAACTTCTTTTAAATTCATCGGACTCCAGTAACCTAAATCTGTTGGTAACCAGATTATCCAGTCGTACACATAAGAATAGAAAGCAGTAACTCCTGTTTTTATTGTTGTTTTCCGAATAGGTTTTGAAAAACTTAAACCGCTTTCCAGCATTTTTGCATATTCAGGCTTTAAATCTTCATTTCCTCCCGGATTCCAATACAGGTCATTAAAAGTAGGGTAATGGTAGTTAATTCCTGCGTTGGCTTTAAAAAACAAATCTTCTTTATTGAGGAGTTTAATTTGTGTACCAATACCTGGCGCCAAATTTTTAAACGTTTCTCCAACAAGCATCGTTCTGTTAAATACATCTATGGTAATTCTGTTAAAAGTTTTATTTATACCCAATAACCAACTCGAATTTAATCTTTTATGCTGCTCAGAATAGCCATCGGAACTAGCCATTTCATACTTAAAATCAAGGTTGTTTATTATTTTAAACTTATGGTTAAGATAGTATGATATATTTATCTTATTATCAAAAAGATATGAATAGCTTTTAGAATAAATATTACTTATTTTATTTTCATAAACAAGCAAGTCTTTAACCAAAGCAGAAGAGATATGATATTGAAAATTATTCTTCAAACCTTTCCATTCCAATAAAGCCCGGTATGATTCATCTTTTTGAGATTCGTCATTCAAAGCTTCACTGCTTATATTGGTTGGTAATTTTCGGTCGCTATTAAAATACCAGCATCTTAAACCAATAGTACTGTTTTTAAGTTTCCGGTAAATAGCTTGTTGAATACCATATTGGTTAACGTTGGAATTCTCCATTTGCTCTTCAGGATTATCTCTGAGAGTGATATTTGTATAAGTAAAATTGTTTTCAGCTTTATGTCCATAGAGCTGGGTTTCGTAGAACCATCGTTTATTTCCTGTTTTAAGTTTAAAAGCAGAAATATAGTTGCCAAAACTTCCAATACTTTGACTGAAAGACGTAGTGGTTTTATTATTAAATTTCTCACTATTATTCAATACAACACTACCTCCCAAAGCTCCATCACCATTAATAATTCCACTGGCTCCATGATGCAATTCGGCTTGATCAAAAAACAGGGTAGGATAGAGTGAAAAGTCAATTTGTCCATTCATTGGTGAGTTGAGTGGTATACCATTCCACAATACTTGGGTATGTGAAGCTCCGGTACCTCTGAATGAGATAGAGGATAAAGAACTTGCTCCATAAGATTTGATGTAAACACCGGAGTTATTCTCAATTAAATCAGCTAAATTTTGAGCTTGTTGCATGCTGACTGAATCAAAAGTAGTGACTTTAAAGGATTTTGGAATTTTTTCGGATACGACTTCAAAAGGTTGAATGTTAACTGTATCGGCTATTTCTTGCGCATAAACACTTTGGCCTAAAATCAGAATCAATATGCCTGTGACTACCGATACTTTCAACATTTACTGTTTTAATAATTTTTTAACTATGTTCTTCTTATCCGATTGAACCTGTATAAAATAAATCCCTGATTTTAAAGTACTGACATCCAGTTCGTTGCTTTTGTTGTTTAATTCTCCATTCATTAGTAGCTTTCCATTTAAGCTGACAATTTGATAAGTACAATTTTCTTTAGATTCAAGGACAATATGAATTGTATTTTGAGTAGGATTTGGATAGATGCTAAGTGGAATTTCATGCTCATTCTCGGAAATTCCTGTTGGGTTGAAATGAATTACACCAATCGCATCTAAATCGAAACCACCCACCGCAAAAGGAGTGGGCCAGGGTTCATTAATTGGGTTGTTTTGAGAATCAAATGTGCTATAGGGTTCGGCTATATTTCCAACTACATCAATTATTCTAACATGGGTAATGTTGTTTATATCTAAACCCGGAATTCCAGCTAATTCACTCAAATCAAAAGGAGTTCCGTATTGTGCTTTGTATTTCCCTGCAAAATTATAAAGGTTGGTAGCATCCAAATTTCCAAAACTTCCAACTTGTGTGCTAGTATCCGTTAACGACACTGCATTAAATCTGAAAAAATTAATACCATCCGAACTCACTTCCACAAAGGCCAACTCTAAAAATAATCCATCAAAAGAGTTCTCAAAAACGGCAAAATCAGCTCCCGGTCCGTCATATATTTTTCCTCCAAAGGTAAGTGTAGCCATTCCTCCGTCACCCAAGCTTACCACACCATTAATCCCCGATTTGTTGGTAGCTGAAGTATCATTTCCTGCGGTGACCTTTCCTAAAGAAGTATCTGCAATATTCTGCCAGCCTCTTACTATCATTGCATTGGTAGCCCATGATACAATGATAGAAGAGTCTTTGTAAATAGCAGTTGAACCTATTTCTTCAGCAGGAGGTGCGTATGGACCAGCTAAAATCTGTCCATTAAGTTGACATGCGCCAACTAATAAAATCAAAAAGCAAACCCATTTATTTCCCTTTCGAAAAGGATGAAGGATGAAGGATAATAAAAGCGGCATTTGGTTCATGATTTAACCCAAAAATTTCATTGCTTGATAAATTTCTGAATCTGTGTTTTATTTTTTGTTGTCACTTGAATAAAATAAACTCCAGGTATTAGATTAGCAACATCTATTTTGATTTTACCGATTTTGTTAGTTGAAACATTCATTACATTTTTTCCATTCATGTCAATAATATTAATAGACTGAATAACTTCAGAATTGCTAATGTTTAATAATGTTGTGGTTGGATTAGGGTATAAGCTAAAATCAGCTTGAGATAATTCGTTAACATTACTAGATATGGACAGAGAAATATTATCAATGCAGAAAAAACCAGGAGTATTCATTCCCCAAGTTCCTGTATCAGAAGAACTTAATTCAAAATAAACACTATCTATAGGGTTCGAAGTAGGAGGAAGTGTAATGTTGCTCCAATCTTTTATAATATAATCCAGAGAATTGTTAGAAAAGCGGAAATCTGCTAAATAAAAATCTAAACTATCCAGATAATTTCCAGAAGAATAAGCCTTAATGGTAAGCTTGAACCAGTCAGGATCATCACCGGTTGGTCCACCAAATTTTTTGGCAAAAGCATCACCATCTCTCATGCTATTATAAGCATACGTAGAGTTGTTGACTGACAATGTGATTGCATTATAACCGGCAATATTGTTGATTTTAATAGAGGAATTATTTTGAGATACTACATAATTTGATGAATTTTCACCACTTCCGGCTCTTGCACTATACTGATTTCCAACTCCCGAGGTAATGGTGTCGGTCATATTAGAATAAGCAAATCCTCCTAACCAATAACCGGGAGCTCCCCAAGTAGTATCATAAAGATTTGGGAAAATACAATCGCTACTTGTAAATTCTGAATAAAATTCTCCGTTATTATGCAATCCGCTCAAATCAGATCCATCCCAATAGGATTCAGGAGATAAAATAAGGTTTTCGAAATCAGCTGTTTGAGCGTTACTGTTTTGTGTGGATAACAGTAATCCAAGACAAGCTATACCTGCCATTTTACAAATTTTTCTCATCGGTTTAAATTTTTTAAATGAGTTAATAAATAAATTAAACCGGGATGTAATTGAAGTGAAGGTTTTTTTGAATAAATCTTCGCCTTTAATCCCGAAAGCATTTGTCACGCAATGCGCGACTGTTAAAGGCAGGTCTTCTGACTTACTCCTTACTTTCGCTGCCTTCCCATCCTAATAGTTATCTGAATAGTGGCAAAGATTGCGAAAGCTTTTAGAGCTTACAGCTGCGGGTACAGTTGAGGATTTTCACCTCATTCCCTATTAATCCGACTAGGTCGAAACCAATAACACCACAAATGTATAAATAAATCAAATTAAAAATTTAAAAATGCTTAAAAGGTTATTAACTTTTTTTACCTTTAGGTGGTGAATAGAATTATTAAATACCTTATACTAAGCCTTTTCATATTGATTGTACCAGGAGTTTCGGCACAATCTTATTGTCTTAAATTTACAAAGGAGGGTAACAAATCGTTTTTATTATCAGTTGGAAAGAACATCTCCTTTGTTTTAAATGGAAATGATAATTGGAGCAAAGGGAAGATTGTAAATATTACTACCGATAGCCTTTTTATCGAAGAGTATAATCCAATCAGAAGTTTGTCAACAGAAAGGCAAAGTAATTTTGAGGTGATTGCTTATGCATTAGCAGATTTTGATCGAATTGCGTTTCGTAAAACATCAAAAGTAATAGAAGGAACAGCACTTTATATGGTTTATGTAGCAGCTTTTACTTTTAGTAGAGGAACGGTGGTTCCTGCCGAAGAAGATGATGGAAAACTTGAAAAGAAATTGTTCAGAAAGAACATCAATTTTAATGAAAACTGGAAAGCAGAAATAGTACAATGTGTTAATAAATAGGAAAAATGATGTTAAATGAACCAAACTAGCCGTATATATTACCTGAGTAAGTGTAAATATGTGAGTGATTACATGACCAAAGTAAAGTTTAAGCGAATTTTTAAAATGAAGTCGTACAGCCAGTTTAAGTATTTACCTAAAGAAACAAAGAAGGCCATTAAAGAATTACAAACCTACAATTGTAATATAGAATATGTAATTAAATAGCGTGATTTTGGATAGGGATTAGCGCAATCAAAAAGTGTCCATTCGTGTCACACTTAAGTGTGATGAATCGAGAATAGCTTTTTGAAGGAAAATCATGAGTTCTCGATACAATTTTCTACCG
>CAYRAD010000168.1:0-6147 GCA_964422135.1 uncultured Vicingus sp. | reverse complement strand
TTACGGCTTCTCTTAAAAGTCCTCCTCCATTTCCTCTTAAATCTAAAACAATAGAGTTAGCATTTTGTTCTTTTAGGTTAACTAATGCAGTTTTTACTTCCGAGCTCGCGGTTTCTGTAAATCCAGTAAGTCTTATATAGCCTACGCTATCCTTTAACATCCCAAAATAAGGGACGTCTTTTATTTTCACTTCTTCTCTGGTAACTTTTTTAGTGAATTGTTCTTTTTTTCCAGGTCGTTCAATTGTAATTTCGAGTGTTGTTCCGGGTTGCCCTAATAAGAATTCACGAATTTCATCTGAAGTTTTACCCAAAGCAGAATTACCATCAACAGCAATTATTTTATCTCCAGCTCTGAGTCCCGCTTTAAATGCACCATAACCTTCATAGGGTTCAGATATTACAACCTTTCCATTCTGGGTTTGTATTAATGCCCCAATTCCTCCATATTGGCCGGTGGTCATCATTTTATAGTCTTCCATTTTAGACTCGGGAATAAAATTGGTATAAGGATCCAACGATTCCAACATTGCATCGATTCCCGTTTTCATTAGATCTCCGGGGTCAGCATCATCAACATAATAAATATTCAATTCTCTGAATAATGTAGCAAAAATGTCGAGGTTTTTAGATACTTCAAAATAACCATCAGCGAAGCCAAATGAAGTGATTGATACAGCAGTAATAGAAATAATTACAACTATTCTGGTAATGTATTTTTTCATGTTATTAAATTTCATTTTTTATTACAAATTGCATTCCAATAATTATGGAACCGGATCATGACCATGCCCTCCCCATGGATGACAGGATAATATTCTTTTTAGTGAAAGCCATCCTCCTTTAAAAGGCCCGTATTTTTGTATGGCTTCCACACTATATTGAGAACAAGTAGGAGTATATCTGCAATTTTGTCCTAAAAATGGAGAAATACTTAGTTGATAACATCGGATTAAAACGATAAATATTTTAGTTGTCAACCACTTCACTCAACTCAATTAAACGGGTTAAAATTACTTTTATTTTAGTTTCAATTTCTTTATAGGTTAAAATTTGTTTGGAGTTATAAACAAACATAAAATTGTATTCAATACCTTCTTTTTTAAGGTAGCTTTTCAACTCATTATTATTTAATCGATAGGCTTCTCTGATTCTTCTTTTTAATAAATTTCTGTTTACTGCTAATTTGATTAATCTTTTTGGAACACTTACCCCTGTGTTTGCAACAACTCCGTTTAAAATACTTTTTTCTATAAAAACCAATTTTATCGGGTAAACATTTATAGTTTCTCCTTTTTCAAAAAGTAAATCAATTGCCACCTTGCTTTTCAGCTTTTCGGCTTTAGAAAATTTATTACTTTGTTCCATAACTAGCTGCAAATGTAAGAGATAAAAAGTGCTTTATAATAATAGACAATAAGTTTGTACAATTTCTTATTTTTGGATTATAAAAAATCAGCCTTATCCTCACTCATATAAATGATATTGACCTCCAGTTGTTTCTGTTTTTAAACAGCATTCATTCTCCAACTTTTGATATCATTTTCTTGTGGATAACTAGCAGATTATTCTGGATTCCGTTATTTATTATTCTTATATTTTTTACTGCAATAAAATTCAAATGGAGAACAATATACATAGGGCTTTTACTTGGTCTTTTAATATTAATTTCTGACCAAGTGTCTGTTCATTTATTTAAAGATGTTTTTGAACGACTAAGACCTTGTCATAATCCTGAAATTGCTGATAAAGTGCATACACTTTACGGGTATTGTGGAGGAATGTATGGTTTTGTATCATCGCATGCCAGTAACAGTTTTTCATTAGCGGTTTTCTCGGGTTTGATGTTAAAAAATCATTATCGATTTGCCTTGATACTCATGCTGTTATGGGCTTTATTGGTCTCATACAGCAGAATATATGCCGGGGTTCATTATCCCGGAGATATTCTTGCAGGTGCAATACTTGGAAGTGTTATTGGTATATTTGTGTTTTGGATAATGAAGTTAGCAAACCGTCAATTTAACCTTAAAATAGAACTGGGATGATGACAAATTTATTAGCAATTTTTATTGGAGGAGGGTTGGGAAGCCTATGTAGGTTTGGAATTTCCAAATTAACATTAAAATTATCTGCAACCAATTTCCCATTGGGAACTTTTATATCCAACATATTAAGTTGTATTATATTGGCAATTGCTGTTATTTATTTCAGTGGAAAAATTTCAGGAAATATGGCACTAAAATTATTTATTATAACAGGATTTTGTGGTGGTTTCAGCACATTTTCAACTTTTAGTTTAGAAACCTTCGAACTATTAAAACAGGGAAATTATTTGTTTGCTGCATTAAATATTGTAGTTAGTGTTTTAGTTGCCGTTTCACTCATCTTTTTTATTTTAAGAAATCACGCTCAATGAGAAAAATTATTCTATTACTCATCATCATTCCTTTATTTTCCTTCGCTCAAAAACCAAAATTGGTTGTTGGTATTGTAGTTGACCAGATGCGTTATGATTACCTTATAAGGTACTGGGATAGATTTGGTGATAAAGGATTTAAAAAATTAGCAAAAGAAGGGTTTAATTGTAAAAATGCCAATTACAATTATATGCCAACCTATACAGGTCCCGGACATGCTTCAATTTTTACAGGAACAACACCCGAAAATCACGGAATAATTTCTAACGACTGGTACGATAAAAAAACCCATTCTATGATTTACTGTGTGGATGATGTAGCGATGAAGACAATAGGAAGTAATTCAATTAATGGTCAAAAATCTCCACAAAAATTATTAGGTACTACCATATCAGATGAAATAAAATTAGCGACAAACAAAAAAGGAAAAGTTTTTGGAATTTCCATTAAAGATCGAGGTGCTATATTGCCTTCAGGACACATGCCTGATGCTGCTTACTGGTTTGATGGGGAAGAAACCGGCAATTGGATTAGTAGTTCTTATTACATGAATGAGTTACCTGATTGGCTGAAAAAATTAAACGAAAAACATCCTGCAGAAAAATATTTAGCACTACCATGGAACACCATGTATCCGATAGATACATATACAGAGAGTATTAAGGATGATAACCCTTATGAAGGGCTATTTAAAGGAGAAAAAGCTCCTGTATTCCCCCATAATTTACCTGTTTTAAGAGACAGCAATTCTAATTTTAGTTTGATTAAATCAACGCCATTTGGGAATACTATTTTAAAAGAATTGGCAATAGAATTAATTAAAGCAGAAAATTTAGGTAAAGATAACGATGTCGATTTTTTAACAGTTAGTTTTTCTTGTACCGATTATGTGGGGCATAAGTATGGACCTATGGCTATAGAAACAGAAGATACATATTTGAGATTAGATAAGGATTTAGCAGCGTTTTTAGCTTACTTAGAGAAAAATTTTAAAAAAGAGGATGTGTTACTTTTTTTAACAGCCGATCATGGAGCAGTAAATGTTCCTCAGTATTTAATAGCTAATAATATGCCTGCAGGATATTTTGATGAAAGTGAGTTGGAAAATAAGTTGAAATTATATTTAAAAGAATTATATGATTCAGAATTGATAATTGCTAATTTATCTAATTTCCAGGTGTTTTTAAATCATGAAGAAATAAACAATAAGAAATTAAACATTGAAACTGTCGAAAATTCAATTGCCCGGTTTTTATTACAACAAAAAGGAATTGCGAAAGTAGTAACAGCATCAGCTCTAAAATCAACGGAATTTAACAACCGAATTTTAGCTAATGTACAAAGAGGTTATAATCAATCAAGATCGGGAGATGTGATGTTTGTTCTAGAATCAGGATGGATTCTGGCCGGTTACCCAACAGGAACAACACATGGTTCGCCATATCATTATGATACGCATGTGCCTTTACTATGGTACGGGTTGGGAATTACAAAAGGAGAAAGCAATGATGAGGTGATTATTCCGGATATTGTGGCAACGATTGCTGCATTACTGGAAATACAGCCACCAAGTGCATGTACCGGAGAACCAATTCAAAACATTGTGAAATGATAAAATTCACTATTTTTTTTAGCTCAATACTGTTGATCTACTCTTGTTCTAATGAACAACAAACTGATAAACAATTAACAGTATCTTCAACTAAAACCAAAAATGTACAGCAGGATTCGGACTTCACCTTAACAGAAAATTCGCCAGATACATTAACGATAGAAAGCAATCAACGTGTTGCCACTTCAAATCAGGATTTTTTAACTTTTTATCATAAATTTTCTTCAGCCATCTCCAATAAAGATATTGCAAGTTTTAATGATTGTATTTACACAGATTACGGATTATATATAATTGAAGCACCCGGAGCTATGCCTGTTGTTTCAAAAGTATATGATGTTTCAGTATTCAGATCAAAATCGGGTAATAAAAGTTTATTGGAATTGAACTTTAAAAATATTATTAAGGAACCTGTTTTTGATCAATTGC
Organism: uncultured Vicingus sp.; assembly: GCA_964422135.1. GTDB lineage: Bacteria > Bacteroidota > Bacteroidia > Flavobacteriales_E > Vicingaceae. The sequence goes on along the minus strand of CAYRAD010000168.1, from coordinate 1,687 downwards.
CTAAAGTTATTTGTGATATAGAAATTTATGATAAACAGGGCTGTTTTGCCGATTATTATAATCCTTTTATTGATAATCAACTCTGGAATTATGCCGGCTTAAATGAAAAAGAAATTCAGGCAATAAACCAAATAGCTGGTCTGGTAAAAATTACAGTAATAAATACCTCAAATCATACTTTTTACTTTTCCAATATTGAGAATAAATGGTATATCTCATTTATTGATTTTAGAATTCCTTGTGAGGTTTAAGTCTGATTTTATTGTTAATTCTATTGTTAATAAAAAACCTCTTTTAGTCACTTCAAAACACAATAAAACAAGCTCATTTGAGTATATTTGTTTGCCTGTTAAAATTGGGCAAAAATTAGAGAAATTATGAGCGAAGAACAAAAGAAAGATTACTCAGCAGATAGTATTCAGGCACTGGAAGGAATAGAGCATGTCAGGAAGCGTCCATCCATGTATATTGGTGATGTTGGTGTTAGAGGATTACACCACCTAGTTTATGAAGTTGTTGACAACTCCATTGATGAGGCTATGGCTGGTCATTGTAATAAAATTGATGTTTGGATTAATGAAGATAATTCTATAGGAGTTAGAGATAATGGACGAGGAATTCCTGTTGGAATACATGCAAAAGAAGGTATTTCTGCTTTAGAGGTAGTAATGACAAAAATTGGTGCAGGTGGGAAATTTGATAAAGATTCTTATAAAGTTTCTGGTGGATTACACGGTGTTGGTGTATCTGTAGTTAATGCATTATCCATGTCATTACACGCAAGAGTTTTTTTAAATGGAAAAATTTACGAACAAGAATATGAAAAAGGTGTAGCACTTTATCCAACAAAAGAAACCGGAGAAACTACAACTGAAGTTGGAACAGAAGTTACATTTAAACCAGATGGAGACATCTTTGATTCGCTAGAATACAGCTACGAAACTTTATCCAACAGAATGAGAGAATTATCTTTCTTGAATAAAGGGATAACCATTAACATTACTGATAAGCGAGAGAAAGATGAAGCAGGCGAATTTAAAATGGAAACTTTTCATTCAGATATAGGATTAGCAGAGTTTGTAAGATATATTGATGAAACTAGAGAACCATTAATTACCGATGTAATTAGTATGGAAAGAGAAAAAAATGGTATTCCAGTTGAAGTTGCCATGATTTATAACACTTCTTACGCAGAAAATATCCATGCTTATGTAAATAACATCAATACACATGAAGGGGGAACACATCTTTCAGGTTTTAGAAGAGGATTAACCAATACACTCAAAAAATATGCAGATACTTCTGGTATGTTGGATAAATTGAAGTTTGAAATATCCGGAGATGATTTTAGGGAAGGATTAACGGCTATTATTTCTGTTAAGGTTCAGGAACCTCAATTTGAAGGACAGACAAAAACGAAATTAGGGAATAGAGAAGTTACAGCACCGGTTAGTCAGGCAGTAAGCGAAATGCTCGAAAATTATTTAGAAGAACATCCTACTGATGCAAAAACAATTGTACAAAAAGTAATTTTAGCAGCAACAGCCAGACATGCAGCCCGTAAGGCACGGGAAATGGTACAACGAAAAAATGTAATGTCGGGGTCAGGATTACCCGGAAAACTATCTGATTGTGCTTCTAAAGATGCTACAGAATGTGAAATTTATCTGGTAGAGGGAGATTCTGC
>CAYRAD010000167.1:0-6180 GCA_964422135.1 uncultured Vicingus sp. | reverse complement strand
AAAGTGGAGATTGTTCAGATTCAGCATCCTGATAAATCTTATGAAACATTAGATAAAATGGTTGAGCATGTAAAAGGATTGCTTCGAAAATTGGAATTACCTTATCGAGTTTTGAAGCTTTGTGGAGGTGATTTAGGTTTTACTTCAGCTTTAACATATGATTTGGAGGTTCATTCTAATGCCCAAGCAAAATGGTTAGAGGTGAGTTCAGTATCTAATTTTGAGACTTTCCAAGCCAATAGATTAAAATGTAGGTTTAAAGATGAAAATGGTAAAACACAATTGGTGCACACACTAAATGGAAGTGCTCTGGCGTTACCAAGAATACTGGCTGCATTGCTAGAAAACAATCAAACAGTTGATGGAATAAAGATTCCAAAGGCTTTGGTTAGCTATACGGGATTTGATATTATAAAATAGATAAAATGAAAAAATACATCTTACTTATATTACTAATAATTGGAATTGGGTTTAATTCCTGTAAAAATGCTTATGAAAAAGAAATTGGTGAAATTGAGGGTTTAGTATCTATTATAAATGAAGCAGAAAAGAACCTTTTATCGCTCGATACAGCAAAAGTATTTGCCGCAAAAAGACAAATGCAAAAGGATTTGCGTCTCATAGAAAATTCACATGATACCTTAACAAAAGATGAGTCATTTAGGTTAGATGATCTTTTTTCCTGTAAAAAAAGGCTCTACAGGTTAACTGATAATTATTCAAAGTATGTTGGCCAAATTAATTTTTCAAAAAAGCAGTTAGCAGATCTTAAGCAGGATATGGAAAATGGTCTGATGTCGATAGAAGAATTTAAAAAAAACCTGAGCATTGAAAGGAATTTTGTTATAGATTTAAATATGCAAATAAATAAAGAAGTTAACGGACTGGATGTACAGATAGAAAAATTAAAATTGTTCAGACCGGAAATTGAGGAAATCATTAATAGGAATAAAACCAGTGAAGTTCAGTAGAATAAATGAAAATTTATATTAAAATAATAGTTGTTACATGCTTGATTGGGGTTTTTTCTATTGATTTAAACGCACAAAAGCAATCGGATGAACGTTTAGCTACGCAATACTACAATAATAAAGAATACGACAAAGCTGTTATTTACTATGAGAAACTATTTGATAAAACTCATTCTCCTGATTTCTATACCAAATTACTAAATTGCTTCACAGAGTTAAAAGAATATAAGAATGCCGAAAAATTAATCAAGAGGGAGATTAAGAAACATCCTTATCAATTGGTGTTTTGGACTGATTTAGGCAATTTGTACAAAGTTTCCGGTAACGAATCCGGTAGTAAACAAGCTAATGATAAAGCACTAAAATTACTATCTCCCAACAACGAACAGATTATAGATTTGGCCAATGGTTTTTTAAAGCATAAAGAAATAGAATATGCAATTCAAGTTTATATTAAAGGGAAAAAACTGGTAAACGGAAGCTATCCGTTTAATATTGAATTAGCTCAGGTATATGCTCTTCAGGGTAATACTGAAGCCATGTTAGAGGAATACTTATCATTATTAAACTATCAGGAATCATACATTCAAAGTGTTCAGAATGCACTTCAGACCGTTTTAAATCCCGATGAGAACGGACAAAAAAAAGCAATACTAAAAACTTTATTAATAAAAAGGATACAAAAAAATCCCGATGCTACTGTTTTTTCAGAAATGTTAATTTGGTTGTACATCCAAGAGAAAAATTTTAGCGGAGCTTTTATTCAGGCAAAAGCTTTAGATAAAAGACAAAAAGAACTTGGAAAAAGGATTGTTGAATTGGCTAAATTAAGTCTTGAAAATAAAGATTATAAAACCGCCATTAAATGTTATGAATATGTTATTAATAAAGGTCCTGATAATTATTACTACATTACTAGTAAAATGGAATTAGTAAATGTTTACAACAGTAAAATTACTGATTCACCAAATTATACCAACGAAGATTTATTATCGCTCGAAAAAACCTATAACACCACAATAAATGAATTAGGTAAAAAAGCTTCTACAGCTCCTTTGTTAAGAGGCTTGGCACATTTACTGGCATTTTATTTACACAATACTGACGGAGCAATAGAATTGCTGAATGAAATTATCAACATGCCCAGAATAAACTCTCATGATGCTGCTAAAAGTAAAATAGAATTAGCTGACGTTTATATTTTTACTGGAGATATTTGGGAAGCATCTTTGCTATACTCTCAGGTTGAGAAAGCCTATAAATATGACCAACTAGGAGAAATTGCGAAATTTAAAAATGCAAAAATTTCTTTTTATACCGGAGATTTTGCGTGGTCAAAAACACAACTGGATGCTTTGAAGGCTTCTACTTCCAAGTTAATTTCTAACGATGCCATGCAATTATCCATTACCATAACGGATAATATTGGAATAGATACCACAGAAGCTCCATTGTTAATGTATGCCAAAGCAGGTTTATTGGCTTATCAAAATAAAAATGATGAAGCAATGTTAATGCTAGATTCTTTAAAAAAGATGTATCCTCACCATACTATTGGAGATGATATAATGTATATGAGATATCAGATTAATTATAAGCAAAAAAAATATGAGGATGCAGCCCATAACCTGGAAGACCTGATTAAGGATTATTCATATGATATATTAGCAGATGATGCCATTTACCAATTGGCTCTTTTAAATGACAATGTATTTAATGATAAACTAAAAGCAGTAGAATTGTATAAAAAATTAATGTTCGATTATCAGGGGAGTATTTATGTTGTTGATGCTCGCAAGCGATTTAGGCAACTTAGAGATGAATTGAAAATTATAAAAATTGAGGACGAGACTTTAGAATTTGAAACTAATTAAATGAGTTTAATTACTTGGTTAGAAAATCATATGCTCTATTGCCCGTACAAGAAGTATTTTGGGGTAGATTGTTTTGGCTGCGGTATGCAAAGGTCGCTTATTGAATTGTTAAAAGGGAACTTCACCAAAAGTTTCTATTTGTATCCTGCACTTGTTCCAATGCTAATTTTGTTTTCGTTTTTAGTATTACACATTATCTTTAAATTCAAAAACGGGGCAACATGGTTAAAATATCAATTCATTTTTGTTGTTGCTATTGTTGTGATTAATTTTATCTATAAATTACTAGTGACTTAATTGTACTACTATAATCCTACTTTTAACTGTGCTAAGTACAGGCTTTCAAGGGGATGATAAATGAAAGAAATGAAAATATTAACCGCTCAACAAACCAGAGATGCTGATGCTTATACCATAAAAAATGAGCCCATAAAATCTATCGATTTAATGGAGAGAGCTTCTCAAAAATGTGCCGATTGGTTAATGGAGAAATATGATGCTTCCAGAAGCTTTTCCGTGTTTTGTGGTATGGGTAACAATGGTGGAGATGGTTTAGCTATTGCAAGACTGCTGAAACAAAAGGAGTATGAGGTAATCGTTTATATAGTCCATTTTTCTGATAAACATACTGCTGATTTTGAAGTAAATCTAAACCGAATTAAAGAATTTGGAATTGATCCGATTTTTCTGAACGAAGGAAATCATCAGTTATCCTCATTAAATAATCAAATTATTATTGATGCTATATTTGGTTCTGGGATTACTCGTCCAATTGGCGGATTTGTAGTGGATATTGTCCACCAGATAAACGATGCTAATACTGAAGTTGTAGCAATTGATATGCCTTCTGGTTTGTTCAGCGAGAGTAATAAAGATAATAAGCTTAAAAATATCATAAAAGCTAATTATACATTGACTTTTCAGCAACCTAAACTAACGATGTTATTTCCGGAAAACTATAAATTTGTTGGCGAGTTTGAAATGTTGAATATTGGTTTACTGAGTGAATTTATTAATGAGGTCGATTCTAAGTATTATTATGTAACAGAGGAATTAATAAAGTCTATAATTCATCCAAGAAAAAAGTTTTCGCATAAAGGAAATTACGGTCATGCCTTGTTGATTGCAGGAAGTGAAGGTAAAATGGGGGCTGAGATATTGGCTTCAAAAGCATGCTTAAGAACAGGGGTTGGTTTGTTAACCGTACAGATTCCCAAAAACGGACTCCAGATTATGCAAACGGCAGTTCCAGAAGCAATGTGTCTTATTGATGAATCACCTGATTTTATTTCTGAACTGAAAGATATTACTCCTTACAATATAGTGGGAATTGGTCCCGGATTAGGGAAAGAACTCCAAACGCAAAATGTATTGAAACTATTAATTCAAAATTCAAATAACCCATTGGTCATTGATGCAGATGCTTTAAATATTTTGTCTGAAAATCCTACTTGGATGTCTTTCTTACCTTCAGGTAGCATTCTTACTCCACATCCAAAAGAATTTGAACGTATAGTTGGTAAGTGGGAAGATGATGAGATGAGACTGGAAAAACAAAAAGCTGCTTCTTTTAAACATAATGTTATAATTGTGTTAAAGGGAGCAAACACATCAATAAGTTTCCCTGATGGTAGCGTTTTTTTTAATTCCACAGGAAATGCAGGAATGGCAACAGGTGGGAGCGGAGATGTGTTAACCGGGATAATAACAAGTTTATTAGCACAAGGATACAAATCTAAAGATGCATCAGTATTTGGTGTATATCTTCATGGTTTATCTGGTGATTTGGCGAAACAAAAAAAAGGAAGTAACTCATTGATAGCAAGTGATATAATAGATGCTATTTCTAAAGCATACCTCCAATTGGAGGTAGATTAGTTTTAACTGGAAAATTTGGTGATAATTAAATCTATTTTTTGGTACATTTGTTTTCCATAAATAAAATATATGAACTTAGAATCAATTATTTCAATTACCGGTAAACCAGGGTTATTTAAAGTACTTTCACAAACTAAAAATGGTTTAATAGTTGAATCCGTAATAGATGGTAGGAGAATGCCTGTCTATTCATCTGAAAAAGTAAGCTCTTTAAACGATATTAGCATTTATACCTATGACAGTGATATTCCTCTTGTAGAAGTTTACGAAAAAATATATAAAAAAACAGCGGGTAAAATAGCAATAGATCATAAGGCATCTCCTGAAGAACTTAGAAGTTATTTAAAAGAAGTAATTGAAGATTTTGATCAAGATAGAGTATATCATTCCGATTTGAAAAAACTCTTTATGTGGTTTAACATATTAATAGAAAATGATTTGTTAAAACCAGATAGCGAGGAAGATGAAAATAAAACTGGTGAAGTAAAAAAGGAAGTTAAAGCTAAATCTGCTGTAAAAAAACCAATAGCTACTATTCAGAATACTAAACCTTCTGGAGCTAAAGGTGGGGTGAAAACTGCTATGCCTTCTAAAAAAGGAAAATAATATTAAGTTTAATTTATAAAGTGAGGGTTGGTTCTCGTTTAATCAGTCCTTTTTTTATTTCTTCTTAGGGTCTTTCCACATAAAATCTTTAATGCTTCGATCAAGTTCTATGTCAATGTCTTCTTCGTAAATCCATTTACTTTTATCCATAGAAAAGGCATCAAATCGGTTTAAGGCAGGGCCATAAAATTCGTATATTCCTTCTAGCTTGGAGCTAGATGGAACTAAATAATCAAAAACTATTTTTTCTATATTTTGATGGTATTTTAATGACATGACTGCATTCTCTGAATACTCGAAGATTTTTCGTTTTACTGTTTTCTTTTTGCTTTTAAATATTGGAGCACCAAATTTTATCATTCCATTATTTCTTAATACAATAACATCAATGATTTTTTTATTGGTTAAATTATTATTACCATCCCAACCTAATAATGTATAATAATTTTTACCCAGTTTTTTTGAGTTAATAATCTTGTAATATAAAGCACCATACCACATTTTTGAGGTTAACACCTTAGTTTCCGGAGTTTTTATTACATCAGATTTGTCGATTAATTCCACAATTGTAAAATCATCTTTTGTGTTTTTTATTTGTAGAAAAGCAAAATATTCAAAAGTACCATCGGTTAAAGGTAATGTCCAATTGTAAATTTTAAGAGCATTTTCTTTTATAATACTTATCGTTTTAAGGGAATCAAAATTATAATCAAAAGACCCCGGATAATTTAGTGCTTCTTTTAATTTGGATTTAAATTTTGTATTAGCATCATATTTTTCTTCATCAGGAATATTGCTAATAATTTGTGTTCCATATGTATTTAATTCTGAGATGATTTTCTCAAAATCGT
>CAYRAD010000166.1:3714-6188 GCA_964422135.1 uncultured Vicingus sp. | reverse complement strand
CTTGAACATCACCGGTACCAACTCCAATAAAAAAATTGTTTTTGATAATACGAATTGCTGTTTTCCAATATTCCCAACGCATTAATACAGAATGGCCATTAATGTCACGTCCATTTTTATAGGAATCATATTCCCAAATAATTTTATGTAGCCGAACTCGAAAACGATTCATTGTTAAGTACTTATTATTCGGGATTCCATTTTCAATTGCTTCAACTTCTTTATCAGTTAATCTTTTTATTGCTTTCTTATCTTTTCGGAGTCCTTTCGAGGTTATAAATCGTATTAGTGTGTTTTTTAGTTCCTGATTTTTTAAATCTTTACCATTAAAATCAAGTGTACTACGTTCATTCCAGCTAGCTTCAATTTCATTCCAACAAATATTTTTTTCTACCAAAAAACCATTCTCTTTATATGTATTGGAGTTGGTGTTGTTATAATGAATGTACGGATTTCCATCATCAGTAAACGGAACTTCTTCAAGAGGTTTAACGTTGTTACAGGCATAAAAATCATCTATTGAGTCTTTAATAAAAACGAAACAGAAGATAAATAGTATTGAAAGTAAAGAAATTAATAAAATCTTTAATCGTTTATTAGTTGATAAAAAACCGAATACCAAGGATAAAATAGAAACAGTGATAAAAAAGATAATTGTTCCGGTAAACAAATCAAAAAGAAATAATGAAGTAATTAACCATATTGAAATACTGAGCCATAAAATACGCAAAGTTATTTTTGAGGAATAGTACAAATAATAAAAAGAAAAAAATATGGCTAGGGCTATTTCGAGACCAAATCTGATATGAGAATTAAATCGGGAAAATGACCGGCTATCGACAATAGTAATGTGTAAACCACCGAAGTAAACGAATAATGACCAAAATGTTGCTGTAAGAACTCCGGCTATGTATATCTTTAGTATTAGATGAAATTCTTTTTTTGTAAGTGGACTGAAGCCTGAGAGTAAAAAAGGAATAAAAAATAGAAACATTTTTCTTCTTAAATCACCAAAGGCATAATTAAAATTATTGGTATATAATAAGCCTAATAATGACAACAGAAAAATAGAACTTAATACCAATGCAATTTTATTACTAAAAAAAGATTTTAGTTTTTCTGGTGGATTTCCATCAATTAACCATACAATAGATAAACAAAATAACCCTAGCGATATTAGAGGCTTTGATACTGATAATCCAATTGCTATGCATGACAGGCTAAATAAAAAATAGGTTCTTTTGTTGAAAAATATAGCGTTCATTTTTGCATTAGGATTTCCAAAAAACGATGTTACTGTTTTTTGACAACCAAAGGATTTTCGTTTAATTTTTCAGATAACATTCTATTTTTAAATATATCACAAGCAGCATATACTGCTTGTCTAAACGAATTTTCTGAAGCTTTATTTTGTCCTGTAATATCATAAGCTACACCATGGTCGGGTGAAGTTCTAATAATGGATAGTCCAGCGGTAAAGTTTACGCCATCTCCAAATGAAAAGGATTTAAAAGGAATTAAACCTTGATCGTGGTACATGGCCAAAATAGCATCAAATTTTTTATAATTTCCTGAACCGAAAAAGCCATCTGCCGGATATGGTCCGAAAGCATTTACACCAACACTTTTTGCATTATTTATTGCTGGAGTAATGATTGTTTCTTCTTCATTTCCAATCAATCCAGTGTCTCCAGCATGAGGGTTAAGACCTAACACGGCTATTTTTGGCCCCACAATACAGAAATCTTGAATTAATGCTCGGTTTAGTATTTTTAATTTAGAAAAAATAGTTTCTTCGGATAGCTTATTAGCAACTTCACTAAGAGGAATGTGGTTAGTGGCAACTCCAATTTTTATATTTTCATTAACCATTAACATAATAGATTCTCCATTAAACTTATCAGTAAAGAATTCTGTATGACCAGGAAAATTAAATTCTTCTGACTGTATGTTATCTTTATTAATAGGGGCTGTAACAATGGCATCAATTAAGCCGTTTTTTAAATCATTTGTTGCAGCAACAATTGATGCTAAAGCATATTTTCCTCCTTCTTTGGTGGATTGACCCAACGCTATTTCAACATCCTCTTCCCAACATTCTACTATGTTTGGTTTTTTTGATGAAGCTTCTTTTACATTCTTAATTTTATTAAAATGAAAATCATGTATTTTTAAAGCTTTTCTATGAAAAGTGGAAATTTTTGATGAGCCATAAACTATTGGCGTACATATTTCAAGCATTCTTGCATCATTAAAAGTTTTAATGATAACCTCCATTCCAACACCATTAATATCACCTGAAGTAATTCCTATTTTTATTTTTTTCATTTTTTAAGTATAGGTGGTTAAAGGTTTATAGGGTTATTTGTTCAATTGACTTTTTCTTAAACCATTAAGCATATTATTAATTTCTTCAATTTGAGATCTTAATTTTTCAAAAGAATAAATTTTCATATTACTTAACCTTATAAACT
>CAYRAD010000166.1:0-3614 GCA_964422135.1 uncultured Vicingus sp. | reverse complement strand
TAACCTTATAAACTTTTCTAGTAGTTTTTAATAAAATCATAAAATAATCTTACCCCAACACCTGTTCCTCCTTGTGGGATGTAATTAATTTGTTTTTTTAAGAACGCTGGACCGGCAATGTCAAGGTGAATATATGGGTAATCAGTAAAATTTTCTAAAAATTTACCAGCGGTAATTGACCCACCTGAACCAGATCCCAAATTAGTGATATCGGCAATACTCGATTTCAATTGCTCATTGTATTCGTCCCAAAATGGGAACTCAACAATTCGCTCATACACATTATTGCCGCTTGTTTTTAGCTTGTTCATTGTTTTTTCATTAGTATTTCCCATAGCTACAACTCCGTAATGACCAATTGCAGCAGCAGCAGCACCAGTTAAGGTAGCGATATCCATCACCAATGCTGGCTTGTATTTTTGTGCATAACTCAAGGCATCAGCCAATATCATTCTACCTTCTGCATCAGTATTTAACACTTCTACTGTTTTTTTATTGTGCATGGTAATTACATCTCCTGGAGCATAGGCATTTCCACTTGGACGATTGTCTGTTGCGGGAACTAAACCAACTACATGCACAGGCAATTTATTTTTAGCAACTGCATACATGGCGCCAACAACAGCAGCTGCACCACCCATATCACATTTCATAAAATCCATAGAGTTTGGAGTTGGCTTGAGGCTTAATCCACCAGTATCATAAACAACGCCTTTTCCGACCAGAATAATAGGTTTTTTGTTTTTAGCATTTTTAGGTTTCCATTCCATTACCGAAAAAGTAGGAGGTTCTACACTTCCTTTATTCACCGCTAACAAGCCGCCCATTTTTAAGGCTTCAATTTTGGCTTTACCTAAAACTTCTACTTTAAATCCTGCTTCTTTTCCCAATTTTGAAATTTCCTTTGAAAATTGTGTAGCCGTTAAAAAGGATTGTGGTTCATTTACTAAATCACGAGCATAATTAGTCGCTTTTATTACATCATTAATCTCGTCCAGTTTTGCGGTAGAAACTTTTCCAAGAACTTTAATGGTTTTACAACTATTATCTTTTTTAGCTGTAAGGTATTTCAAAAATTGATAATTAGCTGAAATCATTCCTTCAATAAAAGGAATAACAATTAAATCATCAGAACAAACGGTTATACTTTTTAATTTTGCATTGTTTAAAGAGGTAATAAGATTACTTCCTGCAATTCTGGCTTTTTCATCTCCTTTATAATCTTTTTCTTTATCAAGAATAACCACGAAAACAGAAGAACTTAATTTATTAATTAATATTAATTTGTTCTCAGCTTTTATCTCTTTATTTATGTAAACCAACTCTTCTTTAGAGAATAATTTAGTGTTTAATTCTTTTGAGGAATGGATTAAATAAGCAACATTGTCATTTAACCCCAATTTACTCGTTTTTTTTATAGCTATCATCAATTTAGTAGTAATTTTGAAACAGCGAATTTAAGAATAATTAAGCATAATATTCTAAACACATGAAAGTAAGTACCGTATTAGAAAGAGCATTAAATCAAGATTTTTTATCAGCTGCCGAAGGGGAATTTTTATTTCATCAAGCTCCTACAGCTGAATTGATGTTGGTGGCGAATGAATTAAAAAAACAAAAAAAGAAGCACAATAAAGTTACATGGATAATTGATAGAAACCTCAATACGACTAATGTTTGTATTGCCAATTGTAAGTTTTGTAATTTTTATAGAATTCCTGGGCATAGCGAAGCATACGTAACTTCTATGGAAGAGTACCGAACTAAAATTGAAGAAACAATTAAATATGGAGGGAATCAACTTTTACTTCAAGGAGGACATCATCCAGATTTAGGGTTGCAGTTTTATGTTGATACTTTTAAAGGTATCAAAGAAATGTTTCCCAACATAAAACTACATGCTTTAGGTCCTCCAGAAATAGCTCACATTAGTAAACTAGAAGGAATTTCACATACCGAAGTGTTAAAAGAACTGGTTAAAGCAGGATTGGATTCATTACCCGGAGCTGGAGCCGAAATTTTAAACGATAGGGTAAGAAGATTAATTTCAAAAGGAAAATGTGCTGGTAGAGAATGGCTTGACGTTATGAGAGCAGCACATCAATTAAAGATTACTACTTCTGCTACCATGATGTTTGGGCATATAGAAACTATTGCTGAACGATTTGAACATTTGGTTTTATTAAGGGATGTTCAGAGTGAAAAACCAAAAGATGCCAAAGGATTTTTAGCCTTTATTCCGTGGCCGTTTATGGATGATGGTACGCTTTTAAAAAGGGTAAAAGGAATTTCCAATCATGTTACTGCCGATGAATACATTAGAATGATTTCCTTGAGCAGAATAATGCTGCCCAATGTTGAAAACATACAAGCATCTTGGTTGACTGTTGGAGAAAAAACAGCTCAAATATGTTTACATGCAGGAGCAAATGATTTCGGTTCCATTATGATTGAGGAAAATGTGGTGTCTGCTGCCGGAGCACCTCATCGTTTTACTTCTGGAGCAATACAACAATCAATAAGAGAAGCCGGATTTGAACCTCAATTGAGAACTCAGGAATACGAAAACAGAGAATTGCCTAAAAAAATTGTACAGCAAGAAATTAACTATTGATGCAATCTTGTCCTAAAAAAAATCGTCTATCATTTTAAAATAAGTAGACTCATTTCATAAACGGTACTTAATATTCTATAAAAAGAAGTAATTTTATGAGTTAAACCATGCTGAAAAAGACATTATACATAATCCTTATTTTACTCTCGGTAAAATCTTTTGCAACCCATAATAGAGCTGGAGAAATTACATTTAATCATATATCAGGTCTTACTTATGAAATTACTGTTATAACTTATACCAAGGGTTCTAGCCCGGCAGACAGACCAAAATTAGAGATAAAGTGGGGAGATAATAGCCCTCTTGATTCTATTGATAGAATTAGCGATGTTTTTGTGGGTAATGATATTAAAAAAAATGTTTATATAGCCCAACATACATACCCTGGAGCAAGTCCATCTCCATACATAATAAGTATTGAAGACCCTAACAGAAATTCTGATGTTTTAAATATTCCGAATTCTGTAAATGTGATTTTTTATATTGAAACAGAACTATACATTAGTCCTTTTATTATTCCAGCTAATAATTCCCCCACATTACAATATCCCCCAATTGATAATGCGTGTGTCGGATCAATTTTTGTTCATAATCCCGGTGCTGTAGATGTTGATGGGGATAGTTTATATTATAAGCTTAGTCAGAGTTTAGAAGAAGGAGGTAATCAAATTCCTAACTATCAATATCCCCAAGCCTCTAATTATCTTACTATAGATCATAATACTGGTGATTTAATATGGGATTCACCTATCTATGCCGGGGAATATAATATTGCTATTATAATTGAAGAATTCAGAAATGGATTTAAAATAGGAAGCATTTTAAGAGATATGCAGATAACTGTTGTGCCTTCATGTGAACCTCCTCCAAACATAAATGGCATTAACGATACATGTGTTATTGCAGGCGATACAATTGATGTTGATTATAACGCTACAGGAAGTTATGATGTAACTTTATCAGCAACAGGCTTACCTTTTACGATAAACAATCCGGCTAT
>CAYRAD010000165.1:0-6191 GCA_964422135.1 uncultured Vicingus sp. | reverse complement strand
AATTTAAATGTTCGTCCAATTGTAATTCCTGACGATATCGAATTAACGCTTAAAATAGAAGGAAGAGCAGGTAATTTTCTGGTAGCATTGGATTCCAGATCTTTTACCGTGCCTTTTTCAAAAGCCATAAAAATTAAAAAAGCCAAACACAGTATTAAATTAATCCGTTTTCAAAAAAATAGTTTCTTAGATACCTTAAGAACTAAATTGATGTGGGGATTAGATAAAAGAAATTAAGTCGTTATAAAATTTTAATAATTAAATTTGTTGGCTTAATCAAAGCTATGAGAAACCAAATCCCAAATACAATTACTATTCTTAGCCTAATTGCAAGCTGTTTGGCTATTATCTTGATATTTGAGGACAAATTGGATGTTGCTGCTTACTTATTGATTCTTTCATGTGCTTTTGATTTTTTAGATGGATTTTCTGCCCGTTTATTAAAAGTAAATAACCCTATTGGAAAAGAAATTGATTCCTTAGTGGATATGGTGGCTTTTGGCGTGGCTCCGGGAATGTTACTTTACAAGCATACAAAATTAGCACAGGAAGCACATCCTATTCAATTATTAACCGATTATCCCTGGTTGTTTTATTTGGTTTTTTTGATACCGATATTTTCAGCCATAAGGTTGGCAAAATTTAACATCGATACCCGTCAAACGAGTTCATTTATTGGATTAGCAGTTCCTGCTCACGCTTCATTTTATATTTTTTCAGCTTTGCTGTTTTTGTATCCTGACCTGCCCAAAATTATTAATGTAAGTGATTATGTTACTCCGATTGTATCCAATCCATTAATCATGTTAATTATGGGCGTGTTGCTGTCGTTTATGCTGGTAGCCGAAGTTCCGATGTTCTCGCTTAAATTTAAAAGCATGAAATGGAAAGAAAATGCACTGCCCTTTACCTTTATTCTGTTGTGGTTTGTAATGCTCATCTTCATGAATATTGTTGCCATGCCAACCATTGTTATTCTTTATATTATCTGGTCTATTTTCCTAAAATACAAGAATAAATCAAACTCAATTGCCTGATAAAATGCTCTCCGTTTTTTCTGATGAACATTTCATGAAAGAAGCTTTTAAGGAAGCTCAAAAAGGATTTAACGAAGAGGAGGTTCCTGTTGGGGCTGTAATTGTTTGCGACAATAAAATTATTGCTCGAGCCCATAACATGACCGAATGCCTGAACGATGTGACTGCTCATGCCGAAATGCTTGCGTTTACTTCGGCAACCGATTTTTTAGGCGGAAAATATTTAAACGAATGTACACTTTATGTTACGCTGGAACCATGTGTAATGTGTGCAGGAGCTTCTTATTGGACTCAGCTAAAAAAAGTGGTATTTGGTGCTGCCGATCCTAAAAGAGGATATGGCAGACTTAAAGAAAACATCTTACATCCCAAAACAGAAATTGTTGGTGGAATGATGGAAAACGAATGTAGGAAATTGATTACTGATTTTTTCGAGAAAAAACGCGACTAAAACCCCAAGGTTTCTTTTAATTCCTGATAGCGGGAGCGGCTTACTTTTAAACCATTGCCATCTTTTAAAACCACCCGATAGCTTTCTTTACCAAACTTCTCGATTTTATTGATATAATGAATGTTGACGATGTAAGAGCGATGAATTCTGATAAAGACAGCATTATCCAAATGCTCTTCGTAATAATTCATGGTTTGATGTTGCAGGTGTTTACCCTTGGTGGAATGTACCATCACATAATCATCTTCCGATTCGATGTAGATAACTTCACTCAACGGAATGACATGAACGTTGTTGTTGGATTTAACCACAATTTTATCCAGTACTTTTTCTTTAGCCACCTGAGTTTTAAATTTCAATAATTGGGCTGAAGGTTGCCCGATGGTCTTCAAGGTTTTTTCTACAGCAACCAAAAACCGCTCTTTCGAAAAAGGTTTTAACAGGTAGTCGATGGCATTTAAATCAAATGCTTTAACGGCATACTCATCATAAGCTGTGGTAAAGATAATTGCAGGAGGTTCATCTAATAATTCCAGTAATTCCAGGCCACTTAACTTTGGCATCTGGATGTCTAAAAATACTACCTCAGGTTTCAATTCATTGATGGCTTTCAATCCCGAAAAACCATCTGAAAATTCACCGATAAGTTCTATCTCCTTTACCTTCTGCAGGTAATTTTTAATGAGGTCTCTTCCTAATGGTTCATCTTCTATTATTATGGCTTTATGTTTAGTCATTTTGTGGAAATTTAATGTTCACAGTAAAAGTATTTTCAGTTTTATCAATGGTAAACAGGTCGTTTCGTTTATAGATTAAAAATAAGCGTTGCTGGGTATTTTTAAGCCCGATTCCCGATCCTTTTATTGATCTTGCTTTTTCGTCATAGTCATTTTTTACAGCAATTGAGAGGTAGTTTTTATCCCATTGGCAATTTAAATTAATTGTAACAGTTTCGGTACTTTCATAAACGCCATGCTTAATAGCATTTTCGATTAAGGGTTGTAAGATCATGGCCGGAATTTTTGCGTCCAAGGTTGGTTCATCGCAATTAAAATTAAATTGCAAACGGTCTCCGAAACGTATTTTTTCAATTTCAAGATAGAGTTTTATATTGGCAAGTTCGGTTTTTAATGTGGTTATCTGCTGGTCGTTATTACTCAACGAATACCTTAAATAATCGGAAAGTTTAATAATCATTTCCTGTGCTTTTTGTGGAGAACTAATGGTTAATGAACTCACAGAATTTAAACTGTTAAACAGAAAATGAGGATTGATTTGATTTTTTAAAGCACTGAGTTCTGTTTCCTTGAGGAGTGTTTTAAGGTTGGCTTCCTGTTGAACTTTTTCCTGGTTCTCGCGGTAATAAACAATAACATAGTACATCAGAATGAAGGCCGAATAATAAAACATTCCGCTAACGATTCGCCAGGGGAATGAATTATCCAAAAAGGATAAATAATGCACATCATCAATGGTATGTTTCAGAATTAGATAGCCGGTTATCAGCCAGAGACCGATTAACAGCAAAGAAGATACGGCATGGCTGCTAAAAAGAGTAATAAACTTGCTGTTCCTCTTGTTGTAGCGAACAACAAACCATAAGTTTATTCCCAAAAAAGCGAAGAACACATTAAATACCAAACTATCCGCAACCGAAATACCGATGGGCAATAGATAATACCAATGTAAAACAGCAAAGTGTGCTCCAATTATGATGAACCACACTGTTGCGTAATTAATTAAGTACTTTTTATTATCAGTAATCGGGTTTGACATATTATTGAGTTACTAAAAACATAAGTTTTAAAGTTAAAAGAACTTTCTAACTTGATGAACTTTTAACTAATAACTTTTAACCTCTCCTCCTCCAAAAATGGTAAACCCTTTTATTTTCAGTACTTTTTTGCCATCATTCAATGTAGGTTCAACCGGACCTCTTTTGTCATCAAATCCGCCAAAGATTGAAGTAATATCAACCTGAACATCCCAAGCTCTTGGCACTACCATTTCGCAACCGCCAAATATGGTAAAAACATCTATAATAACTTCATTGTTCTGAATGTTAGCTGATGTGAGATCTATTTCGCTGCCACCAAAAATGCTAGTTACTTTTCCTCCTAAAAAATTATCGGAGGTAATTTTTCTTTTCCCGCCACCCATAAAGGTTAAAAGGTCGATAAAGTTTTCTTTAGATTCTCCTTCACCAAAACCTTTATGTCTATTTCTAACTATAATCATTAACACTCCTAAAATAACAAATATTGCTGGCCAAAACATTTCTCTAACATCTATAGGAATATCAAATACTTTAGGGATTATAAAAAATGTACCTATTGTAATTAATATTAATCCTCTATAATTATCCTTATTAAATATTCTTGCAATTCCAACTGCAATTAATAACATTTGCCATGAAATTATTATCTGGCTAATATTTTCAGGCATTATTCCTGTTTTTTTTGCAATTAACGCTGCTCCTACAACTATAAAAATTAGGCCTAAAAATGTTCTTTTTTTACTTTTGTGTTCTTGAAATTTTTCTGTTGGGTTCATGATGTTAAGTTTTTTGATTTCTACTCCAAATGTATATCGGTTTTTAAGCTTACGAAATAGATATTAGGCGAAACGGGGTAAATTTTCGGTAAAATGAGAAAAGAGATTAAAAGTGTAAAAACAGTAGTAATAATTAGTAATTTTGAATCATTATAAATAACAAAAAATAGAGATATGTATCCACCAGATTTAGTAGCACCAATGAAAGCTGAATTAACCAAAGCAGGCTTTGAAGATTTAACATCTCCTGAACAAGTTGATAAAGCAATTACAAGTGAAGGAACTACTTTAGTTGTGATTAATTCGGTATGTGGTTGTGCTGCAGCCAATGCAAGACCGGCAGCAAGAATTGCTGTAACCAACGATAAAAAACCAACCAGAATAACTACTGTTTTTGCTGGAGTTGACAGTGAAGCTGTTGCTCAGGCAAGAAAATACATGTTGCCTTATCCTCCATCTTCGCCAAGTATGGGATTATTTAAAGATGGTAAATTGGTTCATTTTATCGAAAGACATCACATAGAAGGTAAACCTGCAGAAATGATTGCTGAAAATCTAGCTGAAGCATTTAATGCATACTGTTAATTAGAAATTGATTTAAATTTAAAAGGCTCACTTAAAATTAAGTGAGCCTTTTTTAGTTTTAAAATTTTCTAAAACTTATAATTTAATCCTACGCCTATTAC
Organism: uncultured Vicingus sp.; assembly: GCA_964422135.1. GTDB lineage: Bacteria > Bacteroidota > Bacteroidia > Flavobacteriales_E > Vicingaceae. The sequence continues at coordinate 1,464 of CAYRAD010000165.1, read as the reverse complement.
TTCTTTAAATTGAGTCCTCGGACCAACTCCATCAACAACCCCATCATTATTCCTGTCAACAGCAATATCAATATCGTGGTCGTAAATTAACTGAGTCGCAATAGTTGCAGAAATAAATTTATTGACTTTTAAAGCAATCAATACTTCCCAATTGACATCAATATGAGTAGGTTCTTCAGTATAATTAGAAAATAATTCTAATTTATTTTGAAGGTTGATGTTTTTCATGATGTCTTTCTTATAGATAGCTCTTAAATAACCACCATATTCTGACCGGCTGGTTTTTCCTTTTTCGGTCATCATTCCAAAATCATCATATACAGCAGGGTCAACTCCATACGCACCGGCATCTGCTAATGTCTGAATATTAACCAAGGTCATTTTCATTGTTAAAGGAGAGATAAACACAGTTAAGTTAGTGTTAGGTTTATAATCCATTCCAATTGCCCCCAAAACATAGGCCGGAGCCATAAAGTTTGAAATTTCGGTAGAGTCATCAGGATAATTATATCCGGCAGTCATTTGAGATTTAAAATTTACCAATCCAGCATAGTACCAGCTTTTAGATGCTTTTCTTCCATACTTGGAGGTGAAATCAATTTTATCGTCAGTTTTTCGGATGTTAGCATCACCTTGTTGTAAAATTCCATAAGCCAAATCCAAAGAATTGTCCCAGGTAGATTTTCCTTTTTTAAGGTTGGCAAAAAGGCTTAACAGTCCATTTACGGAAACAGAGTTTTCACCCCCTGCAGCCCAGTTAGTTAACCCAACTTGTGTTAGGTTAATAGAAATCACTCCTCCTGTTTTCCAACCGTCTAGAGAATCTTTTGTCTGTTTTAACAAAGTAGCTTCAGCTTCTGTTGTTTGGGCATTTATTTGGCAACCAAAAATCGCTATAATCGATAGTAATAGTAATCGTTTCATTTTAATTTGTTGTTTAGATTTGAATAGATATTATATGTTTTGATTCTTAATAAAGAACGCTAAAATAATAAGAAACGATTTATATCAATAAATAATTAGCTGAAATGTACTAGTATACCGATTAAGGTTTTTTTAATCAATAGGAGCAAAGAAATTTTAAAGTTTTCTTTCAAATTTTAAGCTTTCCTTTTCACCCTTTCTTATATTTGAATAATAAATCATTAAAACATGATTTTAAAATAAAAATATGGCACTAAAACAATCACTTAGTTTTAAACTACAACAAAAATTATCACCACAGCAAATTCAATTAATGAAGTTGTTGCAACTTCCGACAGTTGCATTAGAGCAAAGAATTAAGGAAGAAATAGAAAGTAATCCTGCCCTTGAAGAAGGAAAAGAGGAAGATGATGAATTAGATTCAGAGCAGGAAGATGATTTTGGGAGGGAAGAGATAAGTGATTCAGAAAAAGAATTTGATTTTGATGCTTACATTAGTGATGATACTCCCTCATATAAATTAAACATAAGCAACCAAAG
>CAYRAD010000164.1:0-6231 GCA_964422135.1 uncultured Vicingus sp. | reverse complement strand
ACAATTTCTAATATTTCATTAGTAATTGCTGCTTGCCTTGCTTTGTTATATACTAATTTAAGTTCATTCATTAAATCAGATGCATTATCGGTTGCTTTATGCATAGCTGTCATTCTGGCTCCATGTTCTGATGCTTGTGAATCGAGTAATGCTTTGTATAGTTGCGTTTTTAACGATTTCGGAATTAATTCCTGAACAATAAATTCTTTATTGGGTTCAAAAATATAATCTGTTGAACTAGCAGAATCACCTTCTTTTACTTCTGGTGGAAGTACAGGTAAAAATTGTTCTTCCTGTATCAATTGAACAGCTGCATTCTTAAACTGATTATAGACAAACACAATTTTATCCTGATTACCTATGGCAAATTGCTCCATTAAAACAGTTGCTATCTCGGAAGAATTCTCAAAATTTAAATCATCCCAAATTTTTTCAGCATGTCTAGGTAATTCAGATCCAATAATACCCCAATCAGTATTCTTAAAAGCATCGTGGCTCTTTTTTCCAATTGATAATATGGTAACGTTGCAATTTTTATATTCGTTAAGCGCTAGTTTACGAGCTGCTTTTATTACATTGTTATTAAATCCACCGCACAAGCCCCTGTTAGAGGTAATACTAACCAACAACACATTTTTCAACTCACGTTCTCTGGTGTAAATTCCATCACTACTATCTAAACTTGCACTAAGGTTAGAGAGTATTTCTTGTAACTTATTAGAATAAGGTCGCATTTGAATGATAGCATCCTGTGCTTTACGCAATTTAGCAGCAGAAACCATTTTCATCGCAGATGTAATTTGCATCGTTGATGAAATTGAGCTTATCCTGTTTCGTATTTCTTTTAAATTCGCCATTCAACAGTTTATAAAGTGAAAAGGTTAAAGCTTAAAAGAAAAAAGCTACAAACTAACTTTCTTCTTTTAACATTTTACTTTCAACTATTCGTATTTACCAATTAATTCTTCAGCAGCTTTTTCAAGAGTTGAAGTAATATTTTCATCCAATTTTCCAGCTCTCAATAGATCTAATACATCTTGATGTTTGTTAGCCATATAGCTTAAAAACTCAGTTTCAAACTCTTTAACTTTATTTACAGGAATAGCATTAATTAACCCTTTGGTTCCCAAATAAATAATAGCTACTTGATGTTCTACAGGTAAAGGAGCATTTTGTCCTTGTTTAAGAATTTCAACATTACGTTTTCCTTTATCTAGTACCGCCATTGTAGCTGCATCTAAATCAGAACCAAACTTAGCAAAAGCTTCTAATTCTCTGTATTGTGCTTGATCTAATTTTAATGTTCCGGCCACTTTTTTCATGGATTTAATTTGAGCGTTACCACCAACACGAGATACCGAAATACCTACGTTAATTGCTGGACGAACACCTTGGTTAAATAAATCAGATTCAAGGAATATTTGACCATCAGTAATTGAAATTACATTCGTTGGAATGTATGCAGAAACGTCACCAGCTTGTGTTTCAATAATTGGTAAAGCTGTTAAAGAACCTCCTCCTTTTACTAAAGGCCGGATAGATTCAGGCAGGTCGTTCATATCTTGAGCAATACTATCAGAAGCATTAATTTTTGCTGCTCTTTCTAATAATCTTGAGTGAAGGTAAAATACATCTCCTGGATAAGCCTCACGTCCCGGTGGTCTTCTTAATAGTAATGATACCTCACGATAAGCAACAGCTTGTTTAGATAAATCATCATAAACAATTAATGCCGGACGACCTGAGTCTCTAAAATACTCGCCAATTGCTGCACCGGCAAATGGTGAATAAAATTGCATTGGAGCAGGATCGGAAGCATTTGCAGCGACAACAACTGTATAAGCCATTGCACCATTTTCTTCTAATGTTTTAACTATACCTGCAACTGTAGAACCTTTTTGTCCGGTAGCTACATAAACACAAAAAACGGGTTCGCCTCTATCATAAAATTCTTTTTGATTGATGATAGTGTCAATAGCAACAGTCGTTTTTCCTGTTTGCCTGTCACCAATTATCAACTCTCTTTGTCCTCTTCCCACAGGTATCATAGAGTCAACTGCTTTAATTCCTGATTGTAATGGTTCAGAAACAGGTTCTCTATAAATAACACCTGGTGCTTTTCTTTCTAAAGGCATTTCATAAAGTTCACCACTTATTGGTCCTTTACCGTCAATAGGATTTCCAAGCGTATCAACAACTCTTCCTAACAATCCTTCACCAACTTTTAAAGAAGCAATTTTATTAGTTCTTTTAACAGTATCACCTTCTTTAATTCCTTTTGAAGAACCTAAAAGAACTGCTCCAACATTATCCTCTTCTAAGTTAAGTACGATTGCTGTTAAACCATTTTCAAATTCAATTAATTCTCCTGCCTGTACTTCCGATAATCCATAAATACGGGCAATACCATCTCCAACCTGAAGAACAGTTCCAACTTCTTCTAATTGTGCTTCAGTTTTATATCCAGCTAATTGTTGTCTTAATATTGCTGATACTTCTGCGGGTTTTACTTCGGCCATTTTTATTTATTTTATACGTTATAATTAATATTCCCTGATGTATGGATTTTCATCAAACTCCATTTCAAGGTTAGTTAGTTTTCTTCTAATACTTTCATCAACTTGTTTGTCGCCTATTTTAATAATCATACCACCAATAATATCGGTGTTAACAATTTCATTTAATTCAATATTGTCATTTCCCTCGCCTTTTAATAAAGTAATTATTTTAGACTTTTGATTTTCGGTAAGTGCCAGTGCACTCGTAACATAAGCAGATGTTATATTTTTATGAGTTTTATAAACCTCAATAAATGAATTAGCAATATCTGCTAATAAATTCTCCCTTTTTTTTACTAGGATGATAGAGATAAATGATTTTGAAATAACAGAAATATTATCTCCAAATATTTCGTTTAGAATAGCGCTTTTCTTATCCCTCCTAACAATAGGACTTTTCAGTAATAAAATTAAATCTTTATTTTGGCTACAAACATCATTTATCATTCGCATGTCGTGATAAACTTCTTCCAGTTTACTTTGTTCCAGAGAAATCCCTAAAAGAGATTTGGCATATCGTGATGCAACTTTAATGTCCCTCATTAAGATTAATTTAAATTAATGTCTTTAACGATATTGTCAATAATAGTCTTTTGCTTATCAGCAGAAGATAATTCCTCTTTTAATATTTTCTCGGCAATTTCAATTGACAAAACAGCTACTTGATTTTTTAATTCAGTAATAGCTGCCATTTTTTCGTGATGAATACTTTCTCTTGCTGTACTGATAATTTTATCAGCTTCTTCTTTAGCCGTAGTTTTAGCACTAGCAACAATACCTTCTTTTATTTCTCTCGCTTCTTTTAGCATGTTATCTCTTTCAGCTCTTGCCTGATTTAACAAATCTTCGTTATTAGATTTTAATTCAGCCATTGCCAATCTTGCTTTTTCAGCAGAATCTAAAGCTTCTTCGATAGATTTTTCTCTTTCTTTTACTGCTTTAAGTATTGGTTTCCAGGCAAATTTTGTCAGTATTAACATCAATAGCAGAAACACTACCAATGTCCAGAATAACATTCCAATCTCGGGGGTTACTAACGGATTATCCATTTCTTATCTTTTCTTTTTTATTATTTAATTAATTTGTTAATTCAAACCCGTAACCAACCGTTACGGGTTTGAATAGATTTTTGACTTAAGCTACTCCTGTTGTTAATCCCATTAGAGATACAACCACACCAAACAATGCAACACCTTCAATAAGTGCTGCTGCAATTAGCATGTTGGTTTGAATTTTTGAAGTTGCTTCTGGTTGTCTTGCAATGGCATCCATTGCATGACCACCAATTTGTCCGATTCCGATACCTGCTCCGATTGCTGCTAAACCAGCTCCGATTGCTGCGATACTTCCTACCATAATTTACTTTATATATTAATTAAACAAAAAATTACAAATTAATGATGTTCTGCCACTGCAGAACCTATAAATAGTGCTGATAACATTGTGAAAACATAAGCTTGTAACAATGCTACCAGTAATTCTAAAACTGATATAAATAATGTAAATGCAACCGAAACAGGGCTCATCCACACGGTTTTAAAGACGAAAATAAGGGAAACTAAACTTAAAACCACAATATGACCTGCAGTTATATTGGCAAAAAGTCGAATCATCAAGGCAAATGGTTTGATTAATATTCCAACCAACTCAATGGGTGTGATGATTAATATTTTTAGGATTGCAGGCACTCCAGGCATCCATACGATGTGTGTCCAGTATTGTTTATTTCCATTAACGGTTATTAATACAAGGGTAATTACCGATAAAACTAATGTAACGGCTATATTTCCGGTAACATTTGCTCCTCCAAATCCTGGAATTGGAATTAATCCCAATAAATTATTAAACCAGATAAAGAAAAATACAGACAATAAAAATGGTAAAAATTTCTTGTAATGCTTTTCGCCAATGTTTTGCAATGCGATATCGTTTTGAACAAAAAGAATTAAAGGTTCCATAAAAGAGGCTATTCCTTTTGGAGCACCAATTCCTTTTTTATAATGTTTGGCTACACTTAGAAATACCCATAAAAGAATAATTACTGAAATAAGCATTCCAAAAACATTTTTAGTGATAGAAAAATCAAGAGGTCTTACGTTGGTTACTTTTCCTTTTTCATCAAAAGATAAATGTTCTTCCCCTTCATTCAGCACATATATTTTTTCGTGATAATTTACCAGGTTTAATCCTTTTTTTGTAACCACATGTTCTCCTTCAGAATCATGGTGAAATTCATTAGCCATAAAAGTAACTAACCCTTTATCTGTCCACAAGATTACAGGAAGTGGCATTGCTACTGCATCATGGCCTCCTCCCCAAAAATGCCAGCTATGTGCATCAGAAATATGTTCCATAATTGGCGGAACGGGATCGTAAGTTTCATCTTTTTTTGATTCTGATTGATGTGCTCCTTCAGCAAATGCAGTAACAGTGAGAAGGGTAATAATAATGGCACTTAGAATAATCTTCATTTAACTATTTTTAAGCAATTATTTTATACTATTCTTTAGCTTATAAAATTCGGTGCAAAAATAGTTATTTAATCTATTTTGCCAACTACTTTTTAAAGAATATTTTTTAAAAAAAAAAGAGTGCTTTTTTTATGAGTTAAAATTACTTTTTAATGGAAGAAATAAGCAGTTTTACCTCAATTATTAGGTAAACAAAAAATACGATAAAAAAATGGACAACATATAATTTTTGGGTTGAGGAAGGTGTAAAAATAACAGGCCATAAAAAACCAATTGCAATTAACATTTTTAAGACAACAGATACTAAGTATCCTTTACCAAAATTAGTTTTATCAACCTTAGTTATTCGTTGAATTAAGAAAATAAGTAAAAAGGTAATTAATCCTAAAAATAAGTGCATTTGATAAATCTCCTCTAGAAAATACTTTGGTAAAAAATATTTTGACACTACAAAATGTACAACATAAAAAAGTATAGCGAATATTAATAATTGAAAGTATAGCTTATTCTTCATCTTCTTTTTGCATGTTTATTACATCTCTAATTACAAGATATAAAGATATTCCAATGGCTAATAATGATAAAATAATTGTAAAAATTGGAACTGATGTATTTAATTTTTGATCCAATTTAGAACCGCCCCATGCTCCTAATGCAATGGTTAGCCCCATTTGGACGGCCATTCCAGAAAATTTTACGTAATTGTTAAGCGGTTTGGGCTTCTTGGAAGACTTCTTGTCTTTTGTCATTCTTAATTTCTTTTACAGCAGACCCCATATTACATGAACCAGTAAAATTAGCTCCTGGTTCTATCGATAATTTATTTGTATTGATATCTCCAAGTATATTGGCTGTAGCTTTTAATTGCAATAATTCTTTAACCAACATTTTTGCATTAATTTTTCCAGAAACATCGGCATTTTTACAGGTAACTTCGCCTTCAATTGTACCGGTTTCACCAACAACTACTTTACCTTCAGAAATTAATGTACCTTTTAATACTCCATCAATTCTAATGTCTCCAGAACAAGTAATGTCTCCAATTATTTGAGTTCCTTTTCTAATAATGTTAATTGCCGGACTTTCAACTTCGTTATTTTTTGCCATTTGAGATGATTTTTTAGTAAACATTTTGTTTTAAAGTTATTGCCAAAGATACTAAATTTAGCTATTAAAGTTCAATTTCAAAGTTTTTCTCAAAA
>CAYRAD010000163.1:4818-6296 GCA_964422135.1 uncultured Vicingus sp. | reverse complement strand
TGTCATTCTGAAAGATATTTTGTCTACGCTTTAGCGTAGTTACAAAATGAATTGAAGAATCTATTCACCCAAATAAATTCTTCACGGCATTTTACACGAAAATAAATTTTCTGTAAAATTTTGTTCAGAATGACATTTCATTTTTTTACAAAGATGGCTTTTTTAATACTGTTTTTTACTCCTTGCAAAAATAATTCTTTTATCCACTCCGTTTTATTGTTGGTCCAGCGTTGCGGATGGATATTTTGTAGAATTTGATTCGGCATTTTGTTTCTCTCAAAAGCTAATATGAGTTCATCAGTAGAATGATAAGATAAGTCAAATTTGGATTTCACCTTATCTCTAACGCTTACTTTATTCCCATCCCATTTTCTACCTGTATCTGTGATGTAGAATATTTGATTAAAATCCAGATCAAAATACGGTTCAGCAACAATTCCAAAATCTTGGTAGTTGTATCTATCCCACAATTTTCTGTTGTCCCATTTCGATAATGGGCTTCCGTGCATACAAATGGTTTTAACTTGATAAAATTCCCTCAATTTTTTCAACCATTTTTCAAAATGATTGATAGCTACTTTGTCATCTCCTTTACAGAGAGATAAGTCTTCATAATGGTAACCTATTTCGTGCCCTAACTCAACTATTTTTTTGATGATTTCGGTATCAAAACTTTCCGGAACAGCCCTAAAATAATACGTTCCTTTTACGCCTAATTCATACTGTAATTGAGCAGACTTTAGTGCATTCTGAGGTTTTTTATCTACATCATGCCTCAATATCATTACTTTTTGAAAATCGCTTTTTAAATAATCTTCATAAGACACCAACTGATAACCACTTTTTATAGCTATTTTTAAAAACTGCTCGTATTTATGTAACGTAAAATCCTTCACAAGTGTAAAACTAATATTTTAAGTAATACAAAACATCCCTCTCACTCTCCCTTCGAAGGGAGAATTGCCTTCCCTCTCTCCTATTTCTTTGTGAAGATTATCCCCTTGAGGGGATTATAGGGTTGTTTTAATGTTTAATTTCTTTAATTCGTTTAATGCCAACAACATCCATGCATTTGACCATCGCATAAATGGCGTTTTAATGGTATAAAAAGGGTATTTTTTGTAGAAAAAACTCCCTTTATTGCTTTGCATGTTTTGTATCGTCCACTTGGCAATAGTGGCAGCAAAATCAGCATAGTTCTCAGATAAATATGACAACCTGCAAAAAGTAATAATCCCTTGTGCTTGATTATGGATTTCTACCGGATATACTTTTGGAACTCTAAAAATTGATTGTCCATTTTTCCTAAATTGCTTATTAAAATAATAATCAGTACCCAATTTTAATGCTTTAATATAAACATCTTTTTCTCCACAATATTGATTCACATAATGAATAGAATCTAACACATAACCTTGATGAAAATCTATTTGTGTTCGTTCTTTACCTGTTTCAATATCTATGCTATAATTCCAATG
>CAYRAD010000163.1:0-4718 GCA_964422135.1 uncultured Vicingus sp. | reverse complement strand
AATCTATTTGTGTTCGTTCTTTACCTGTTTCAATATCTATGCTATAATTCCAATGTCCATCTGCATGTTGGTGAGCAATTGTGAAATCAGTCATTTTTTGTGCCAAGCTCTTATATTTTTCCTCTTTGGTAATATAATACAAGCGAGCATACAATTCTGCTCCCAACATATTAGCATTGTAACAGCAATCAACTGTTTTGGTACTATAACTCACACAAAATCCAGTCTCATTTTTGGTCCAAGCCAATTGATTTTCTGTAAAAGCTCCTATACTTTTTAACACCTCAACTGCTTTTGGATTTTGAGTAGCTTGATAATATTCAAATATTCCTTTAGCAATAAAACCACTTACAACAATTGTTGGCGAATATTTGTCTATGAATTTAACCGGACTTGCCCAATCAAAATTATATCCCCAACAATATTCATTATAACCTTTTGTTCTATTTTCAATTAACCAGTTAAAGAAAAACTCCATTTTTTGAAAAGTTTCTTCATTCTTATTTAGCTGATATTGTAATGAATAAGCATGTAACAACAAACCCATTGCTTTAGGATTATAACCCTTTTTAATGCCTAGTATTTTTCTAACATTTACAGGATTTCTTTTTTGAAATTGAATGGCTAAAACTGGCACCCACTTACCCATCCTATGAAATGGAATTGGTGAGTTCAACGTATCATAAGGGTCGTAACCCTGATAATTTTCGGATTCGATATAATTTTGAAGTCTCTTTAGTGATTTAGTAAAACCCACTTATTGTCCTTTAATTTTATCCAAGACCTTAAAAGTAGCAAGAGTAGAGGCATAGCATTCTTCAAAAGAAATTGGCAATTGTTTTCCGGTTTTAACTGCATCTATAAACAGAGCTACTTCATTAGTATGTCCTTTATCCTGAGACGAATTTTTGATGCTTTTTTTTCCTGTACCAAAAATATCCATCGTTTTGTAGTCATCAATTACAATGGTTTGCTCCCCGCAATAAACTTCCATATATTCTTTGTTCAGCTTTTTACTTCCGTTTGAGAAATAGGAAATGCTGGCCACACTTCCATTTTCAAAAGCCAGGCTAATGCTTAAGGTATCGTTTAGGTTATTGGCATCTTTTAATGCATTTGCCTCCACATTTGTAATTGGAGAATCTGCTATAAAAGAACACAAATCTATAAAATGACAAGCTTCTCCAATTATTCTACCTCCACCAACTTCCGGGTCTTGTGTCCAGTGATCTGGAGGTAATTTCCCTGCATTAATTCTGTAATTAATCGCTTTGGGCAAGCTGTTATTCATTTCTTTTTTTAAAGCGACTACCTGTGGAGAAAACCTTCGGTTAAAGCCCACCATCAATTGAGCGGAACTTTTACTTTCTACTTCCTTTATTTCTTCTAATTCTTCTCGTGTTAAACATAACGGTTTTTCCACAAACACATTTTTGTTGGCTTGTAAGGTTTTAATTACATAATTGGCATGCAAGTTATGTGGTGTGGCTATAAAGACTGTATTTATTTGATCATTCTTGATAATTTCTTCAGCATCACCTGTACAATTGTCAAAACCATATTTGTTGGCAATGTTCCTTGCGGTAGTAGCTCTTGCTGTAGCTACATTAACTAAGTTATTGTCCGCTAAATTTGACAGCAAAAAGTTTTGAGCAAATGAACCTGCACCAATAAAACCAATATTTACTTCAGTTGCATTGTATTTTTTGGAGCTAATCTGAATATTTCTTTTTAAGTCTTTTGTTGTATCATATTTTAATACAATTCCACAAAAATGTTCTGTTCTGTCTACAATTAATTGATAAGCATCCTTCGCATTATCGAATTTAAATTGATGAGAGATTAAGGTTTCCAAATTTATTTTACCAGCTTCTACCAATTCAATAAAAGCCTGCATATTTCTATTTTCCGTCCAACGCACATATCCAATCGGGTAATCATTACCTTTTTGCTCGTAATTGTTATCGTATCGCCCAGGGCCATAAGAAGATGACATTCTCAAATCCAGTTCTTTGGTGTAATAATTTTTTCGGTCAAAACCTGTTGGCACCGCTCCTACAATAATCACTTTTCCTTTTTTTCGTGCTATGGCACCTGCAAAATTTATAGGCTCCAATGAAGATGTTCCTGCAGTAATTATAACTGCATCAGCACCAAAACCATTGGTTTCATTTTCAATTATACTTTCTATTCCTTCTTTTGAACTGTTATACGCCTGTTTTATACCTGTTTTTAGTGCCAAAGCAACCTGATTGTCATTGATGTCTAATCCTATAGCTTTTACTCCTGCTGCCTTCAATAATTGCATCGTTAACTGTCCAATTAATCCCAATCCAATCACCACACAATTTTCTCCTAAACTCAATTCTGTTTGGCGAACACCTTGCATAGCTATTGCACCAATGGTAGTAAAAGCAGCACTTTTAATGATTTCCGGCTTGCTTATTTTAGCACATAAATTTTTAGAAACCACCACCACTTCCGAATGATTGGCAGTTAATCCTCCGCAGGCAACAAAGTCTCCTACTTTGATGTGTTTAATGTCGTCAGCCACTTCAATAACTTCTCCGGCACAACTGTAACCCATTGGATTTGGTGTTTCTAGCTTATTCATCACCATGTTGTACGTTTTCATTACCCCATGTGTTTTCGCTGCACTAATCACCTTCTTTACCTCTTCTTGTCGAGATTTTGCTTTACCAATATAACTTAAACGAGCATCTTTTACAGTCTTACCTTCTGTTCCTGCACTAATTGCTGAATAATGGTTTCGTACCATTACCTGTCCTTTTCCCAATGCAGGAAATGGCACTTCCAACAATTGCATGTGTCCGTCTTTTAAGTTTTGTGTAAGTTGTTCCATTTTTTAGTTGAAAGTTGTAAAGTTAAGAAAGTTTCAATTTTAATAAACACACCCCCGATTTTGTAATTATCACATTGATACATTATTTAATTAGAAATGTACATCTTATACCATTCCTGAAAAGAAATTAAAGCATAAATCAATGCCGAATTATCTTCTCTGCCAGACAAATGAGCTTGTTTGCTTTTTTCAATGTCCACCATAGAAAAGCCATCTATACTGTTCAATAACTCTCTATCTAATAATTCGTTTATTTTTTGTTGGGAGCTAAAAATGCTCCTCAACGGCATACCAAAACCTGCTTTTCTTCTGTTGGTAACATAGTTAGGCAAATCGTTTTTAAAAGCATCTTTTAGCACAGCTTTGGTTTTTCCTGTGTTGCTTAACTTGTATTTTCGAGGAAGAGAATGTGCCAATTCAATAATTCGATGATCCAAGAAAGGAACTCTTCCTTCTACCGAATTGGCCATGGTCATTCTATCCAAATAAGAAACATTTTTTTGTAGAAAATTCTCATATTCAAACCTTTTAAAACAGTCGAAAGGGTCAGCACCTTTAGGGAAATAATTGGTTAATAATTGCTCGGCAGTTGAAGTATCTCCTTTAAAAACCGACAGTGAATTTTCATAATCGCCAACAATGGTGTACAAGCCGTATTTGTAATTCGGATACTTATAATACTTGCCCAGCTTATGTAGATATCTTCTGAATGCTTTAAATTTTCCATTTCCCTGATCAAGTGAATGAAACGACTTTGCGAATAAATTGGAAAAAGGTATTTTACCAATTAATCCATCTAACAAGGTCATTTGGTGACCAGCATAACCCAAAAATAATTCATCGGCACCCATTCCACTTAAAATTACTTTCGATTGTTTGGCTGCTTGTTGTGTAATTAAAAAAGAAGGAATTTGAGAACCATCTGCAATCAGATCATCTCCAAATTTAATGGTGTTTCTTATTTGCTCCAAATTGGTATTGTCGCTCCCAATCGGAATTTCCGTTAGGTTGATGTTCCACTTGTTGGCCAATTGTTGTGCATACTGAAAATCGGAAGTAGTACCTTCTTTCTTTAAATCTTTGGCTTCTTTACTGGCACAATAATGCAAAATGGCATCCTTGTCTTTTAAGAATGAAGCAATGATAGAAGAATCTAATCCACCAGATAAAAAAGTACCCACAGACACATCGGCAATTAAGCGTTTTTCGGTAGCATCCTGCAACAAACTTTTAATTTCTGTTTGTGCTTCAGAATAACTAATGTCTTTGTATTTATCTTGTTGAGTTGGTTCCCAATACCTTTTAATTTGAAAAGTTGCTGAATTAAAATCATATTCGGCTAAATGAGCCTGTTGCAATCGGTTGATGTTCTTGAACAATGTTTCGGTTGCCGGAGAATATTTAAACACAAAATACTTTTGGAGGTTTTCGGTTGCCAATTCTGCTTTTACACCTGCTTTTAAAATGGATTTGATCTCTGAACCAAAAATCAATTCCTCGTTTTTGAAAGAAAAATACAAGGGCTTTACCCCTGCCCGATCTCTGATTAAATAAAACTTGTTTTTGTTTTCATCTAAAATGGCCATCGAAAAATCGCCATTGAGCAAATCGATAAAGGCAATTCCTTTTTGCTGGTAAAGTTTTAATACCACCTCAGTATCTGTATTGGAAATAAAGGTTTCTGTTTTTAAATACTGATTTTTAAGTTCTAAATAATTGTAGATTTCGCCATTAAAAACAACATGAATTTTTGCATTGGAAGAAACAAAAGGTTTGTTTCCTTTTTTGGATAAATACAAAATACTTACACGGGTATGCCCTTAAACACTATAGTTGTTTTTGCTGTATAATTACA